>DWVD01000079.1 GCA_019120395.1 Candidatus Gemmiger faecigallinarum | reverse complement strand
TTGCCGGGCAGGCGGTGTTCCTGGTGCTGTACTTTATCTGCATGTGTGCGGCGCGCAAGTACCACATCAACCTCAAACGCTTTGGCACGCTGGCGCTGGAAACGGTCATCGGCTGTGCGGCGGGGGCGCTTTTGCTGGTGCCCACCGTGCTGTCGCTTTTGCAGAACCCCCGCACCATCGACCCATTTACCGGCTACGGCTACCTGGTGTACGGCAATTCGCAGCAGTATCTGGCCATTTTGTACAGCATGTTCCTGATGCCGGACGCCCCCTACCTGACCGATATGTTCAGCGAAGGGGTGCTCAAATGGACCAGCATGTCCGTTTACCTGCCGGTGGTGGGCATTGCGGCGGGGCTGGCGTTCTGCCGCAAGCGCCGGCGTCACCCCTTTACGCTGATCTTGAAGATCAGCCTGGTCTGCGCCATGGTGCCGGTGCTCAACAGCGCCTTTTATGCCCTCAATTCCAGCTACTATGCCCGCTGGTACTATATGCCCATTCTGGTCCTGTGCGGCGCGTCGGCCATGGCCCTGCAGGACGAGACCGCCAACCTCTGGGGCGCAAACCGGCTGGTGGCGATCTTTACGCTGTCGGCGGCGGCCTTTGCGCTGGTGCCCAACCAGGATGCGGACGGCAACTTTGTGCTGGGCGTGGTGGACAATCAGGCGCGGTTCTGGGCCATCTTCGGCATCAGCGTGCTGGGCGTGGTGCTGTTTGCCGTCATTGTGCGGTTCTTCCGCCATACGCGGCATTATTTCCCGGTTTTGCTGGCGGCGGTCATGGGTTTCAGCTGGCTGTACGGCACGGTGCACATCTCCATCACCAAGTACGCCCAGTGGTACAACGACGCCGACTTCGTCCAGCAGACCTACAACGAGGCCGACGACGTCAACGCCGCGCTGCCGTCGGATAGCTTCTACCGCCTGGACGCCTATGAATGCTACAACAATATGGGCATCTGGCTGGACAAGAGCTGCATCCAGTTCTTCCACTCCACCGTGGCGCCGCACATCCTGGAGTTTTACCCCACCGTGGGCGTGACCCGCGACGTCAACTCCAAGCCGGACTTTGAACTGTACGCCCTGCGCGGGCTGCTGAGCGTGCGCTACACCCTGGTGCCGCTGGACAAGCTGAACGACTGGCAGGAGCTGGGGCTGGAAGGCTGGACCCTGGCGGACGAGGTTGGCAGTTACCAAATCTATGAAAACGACAACTACGTCCCCATGGGCTTTGCCTACCGGTATTACATCACGCAGGAGCAGTTCGAGTCGGTGCCGGAGGACGAGCGCGGCAACATCCTGATGCGCGCCGTGCTGCTGGACGAGGAGCAGATCGCCCGTTATTCGGATATCCTTTCGCCCCTGCCGGACGCTTCCCTGACAGACCGGGGATACGACGATTACGTGCAGGACTGCAGCGACCGACGCGCCGCAGGCGTTACGGAGTTCACGGCCACCCGCACCGGCTTTACCGTAGTGACCGACTACGATTCCGACCAGCTGGTCTTTTTCAGCGTCCCTTACGACGACGGCTTTACCGCCACCGTCAACGGCCAGGCCGCCCGGATCGAGAAGGTGGACAACGGCCTGATGGCGGTGCGCGTGCCCGCCGGCCATGCCGAGATCGTCTTTACCTACCGAACGCCCGGCCTGGACGTCGGCCTTGCCGTCACGCTGACGGGGCTGGCGGCCTATGCGCTGTATTTGCTCTGGCTGCGCCGCGGCAAACAGCATGCAATGCCTGCGGCGGTCCCCGCCGCGCCGGAGCCGATTTTGGACGTCGAGCCGCAGCCCGGCCCGCCCCGGCCCGATGGGCCGGATGACGGCGGGGCAGGGGAACCGCCTGCGGAGCACCCGAACACCGACCTTCCCACCGGAGAGATCCGGCTGACCGAAAACGAGGAGAGACCATGAGCGAGACCACGACCCCCAACCCCCATATTTCCCAGCTTGCCCAGGAGTTTGAGCTGGCCCCCCGGTACGTGGAGGGCGCCGTAAAACTGATCGACGAGGGCAACACCATCCCCTTCATCGCCCGCTACCGCAAGGAGGCCACTGGCTCGATGGACGACCAGGTGCTGCGCCGCCTGGGCGAGCGTCTGGACTACCTGCGCGGCCTGGACGCCCGCAAGGAGGAAGTCAGCCGCAGCATCACCGAGCAGAACGCCATGACGCCGGAACTGCAGGCCGGCATTGCCGCGGCCAAAACGCTGGCCGAGGTGGAGGACCTCTACCGACCCTACAAGCCCAAGCGCAAGACCCGCGCCAGCATTGCCCGCGCCCGCGGTCTGCAGCCGCTGGCGGATGCGATCCTGCGGCAAAATTCCGGCTTTGACCCGGCGGCGGAAGCTGCCAAATACACAAACGACGAGGTCCCCGACGCGGCCGCCGCCCTGGCCGGCGCGCAGGACATCCTGGCCGAGCAGATCTCTGACGACGCCCGCTGCCGGGCGGAGCTGCGCCGTTTTTACCGGGCCTTCGGCCTGGTGCACAGCGTCAAAGCCAAAGAGGAGGACAGCGTCTACGCCCAGTATTACGATTACACCGAGCCTGTCTCCAAGCTCCCCGGCCACCGCATCCTGGCGCTGGACCGGGGCGAGCGGGAAGGCTTTTTGAAGGTATCCATCCAGGTGGAAGCCGACCGGGCAGCGGCCATCGCGGCCAAGCTGTTTGTCCGCCGCGCCGGCGGGCCCAGCGCCGCCATTGTGGAGGCCGCCGCACTGGACGCCTACAAGCGGCTGATCCACCCCAGCCTGGAGACCGAGCTACGGAGCGAGCTTTCCGACAAAGCCGCCGAGGGCGCCATCCAGGTGTTTGGCGATAACCTGCGCCAGCTTTTGATGCAGCCGCCCATCCGCGGCAAGGTGGTCATGGGGCTGGACCCCGGCTACCGCATGGGCTGCAAGGTGGCGGTGGTGGACGCCACCGGCCGCGTGCTGGACACCGGCGTCGTCTACCCGGTGCCGGAATTCAAAAAAGTGGACCAGGCCAAGGCCGCCGTCAAGCGGATGATCCGGCAGAACCATGTGGAGGTGCTGGCCATCGGCAACGGCACTGCTGGCCGCGAGACCGAGCAGTTTGCCGCCGACGTCATCCGCGAGCTGGCCGAGAGCGACGGGCTGCACCTGCAGTACATGGTCGTCAGCGAGGCGGGAGCCAGTGTTTACTCGGCCTCCAAGCTGGCGGCGGAGGAATTCCCCCAGTTTGACGTCAACCTGCGCAGCGCGGTGTCCATCGCCCGGCGCCTGCAGGACCCCCTGGCCGAGCTGGTCAAGATCGACCCCAAGGCGGTGGGCGTGGGCCAGTACCAGCACGACATGCCCCAAAAGCGGCTGAACGAGACGCTGGACGGCGTGGTGGAGGACTGCGTCAACTCGGTGGGCGTCGACCTGAACACCGCCTCGGCGCCGCTTCTGCGCCGGGTGGCGGGCATCACCGCCGCCACCGCCAAAAACATTGTGGCCCGCCGGGAGGCCGAAGGCCCCTTTGCCAGCCGCACCGAGCTGAAAAAGGTCAAGGGCCTGGGGCCAAAGGCCTTTGAGCAGTGCGCAGGCTTCCTGCGCCTGCCCGGCGCCAAGAACAAGCTGGACGAGACCGCCGTCCATCCGGAAAGCTACCCGGCGGCCAAAGCGCTGCTGCAGGCCTGCGGCTACAAGGCGGCGGACATCGGCACGCCGGCCATGGCGGAACTGGACGCCCGCGTGGCGCAGCTGGGCGCGCCCGGCCTGTGCGTGCAGCTGGGCGTGGGCGAACCCACCCTGCGCGATATTGTGGCCGAACTGAAAAAGCCCGGCCGCGATGTGCGCGACAGCCTGCCCAAGCCGCTTCTGCGCAGCGACGTGATGGGGCTGGAGGACCTGAAAGAGGGCATGAAGATGACCGGCACCGTGCGAAACGTCATCGACTTCGGCGCTTTTGTGGACATCGGCGTGCACCAGGACGGCCTGGTGCATATCTCCCAGATCTCCGACCGCTTCGTCAAGCATCCGCGGGATGTGCTGAAGGTGGGCGATGTGGTCCGCGTCCGGGTGCTGAGCGTCGACGGGAAAAAGAAGCGCATTGCCCTGACCATGAAAGGCGTGCCCCAGCCGGGCGCCGGCGTATGACATGACAAAAAAGCGGCCGACCGGGAACTGCGCGGGCGGCCGCGTTTTTTGATATGGAGAGATGTTTCCGGCCTGCTCTGCACCGCCCGGGCGGCGCAGGGCAAAGGTTGGCGCGGTTTTGCTTTGCAAATAAATGAGCTTAATCTGCAAAATTCAAGATCTTAAAATACAAAATAATTTAGAAAACAAAAGCGAATGAACAAATTGATTGGTTAAAACGTCAAAATTAAGATTTGTTTGTTGTGCGGATTGTACAAAACGGGGAAAACGCGTTTTGACTGGTTCAGAAAACCGGCCGTTGGCAAGACTTATGCTATAATGATGCTGCGGGGAACAGCGCGCAGTGCAGTCTGCGCCGCCCCGCCGGGAATAATGGAGGGAATGAAATTATGGTAAGGCAAGTTAAGGTTTCCAACTTCACGGAAGTGCAGGGGATCGTCTCTGCCGCTACAAAATGCCGCAATGAGGTCGGCGTGCATGACGTTAAGGGCAGCGTTGCCGATGCAAAAAGCATCCTGGGCATGATGAGCCTGGATTTCAGCCAGCCGGTCAAAATCGTCTGCGAGGACGAAGGCGAGCTGAACCGTGTGGTAAGCTCGCTGCAGCAGTAAGCGCTGCGGCGAAGTGACAAAAGGGCCGGAACCGCGCGTATGTGCGGCCCCGGCCCTTTATTTTGCGCAGGGCGGGGCGCGTCCGCGAGCCCTGCGGCAGGGGTAAAACAGGGACTAAAAAATAATTTGCCGGAAAGTATTGACTTTTGCCGGGGGCGTATGGTAATATATCTAGCGCAGCACGCCCCAGGCAAGAACAACCTGTGCGCCCGTAGCTCAGCTGGATAGAGCAACTGCCTTCTAAGCAGTGGGCCGGGGGTTCGAGTCCCTTCGGGCGCATCCTTTATGTGGTGCCTATAGCGTAGATGGCCTAACGCGCCAGATTGTGGCTCTGGAGACCGAGGGTTCGAATCCCTCTAGGCACCCCACCAAAGACCGTACAGTGTTTCGCTGCGCGGTCTTTTTTATACTGGGCCGTCGCCAAGCGGTAAGGCAGAGGACTTTGACTCCTCCATCCGTCGGTTCAAATCCGGCCGGCCCAACCAAAAGCGAAAGACAAGCCTGTATGCCTGCCTTTCGCTTTTTCTTTGCCGCAAAACAGGCCGGCTGTGTTATAATAGTACAGATCAAAAAGAGTTTTGCAACAGCGGAGGGAGCAGTATGGAACTGGAGCAGGCAAAAAAGCGCGCGGCAGAGCTGCGCGGGGAGATCGAGAAAAACAACCGCCTTTACTATGACCAGGACGCCCCCGAACTGGAAGACTACCAGTACGACGCGCTGGTGCGGGAGCTGAAAGCCATCGAGGCCGAATACCCCCAGCTGGTCACGCCGGAGTCGCCCACCCAGCATGTGGGCGGCAGCGCCAGCAGCAAGTTCAGCAAGGTGGCCCACGCCGTCAAGATGGAAAGCCTGCAGGACGCCTTCAGCTTTGACGAGCTGCGGGAGTTCGACGCCCGCGTGCGGGAGGCAGGCGTCACGCCGGAATATGTGGTGGAGGTCAAGATCGACGGCCTGTCGGTCAGCCTGGAATACCAGAACGGCGCCTTTGTTCGGGGGTCCACCCGCGGCGACGGCCTGGTAGGCGAGGACGTCACCGAGAACCTGGCCACCATCCGGGCCATTCCCAAACAGCTGGCCGACGCGCCGGAATTCTTGGAGGTGCGCGGCGAGGTCTACATGCCTCACGACGCCTTCTTCAAGCTGAAAGAACAGCAGGAGCTGGAGGAAAAAACGCCCTTCAAAAACCCCCGCAACGCCGCCGCCGGCTCGCTGCGGCAGAAGGACGCCAAGATCACCGCCTCCCGCGGGCTGTCCATCTTTGTGTTCAACCTGCAGCAGGTGCAGGGCCGCAGCTTTGCCACCCACGCCGAGACGCTGGACTACCTGAAAGAGCTGGGCTTCCCGGTGTCGCCCCGGTATAACGTCTATACCAATATCGAGGACGCCATCCGGGAGGTGCAGGCCATCGGCGACGCCCGCGGCTCGCTCAGCTTTGACATGGACGGCGCGGTCATCAAGGTCAACAGCCTGGCCGACCGCACGGCGCTGGGCAGCACCAACAAGTTCCCGCGCTGGGCCATCGCTTTCAAATACCCGCCCGAAGTCAAGGAGACGGTGGTGCGGGATATCGAGGTCACTGTCGGCCGTACCGGCGTGCTGACCCCCACCGCGGTGTTTGACCCCATTTTCCTGGCCGGCACCAGCGTCTCCCGCGCCAGCCTGCACAACGGCGACATCATCGCCTCGCTGGACGTGCGCATCGGCGATACCATCCGGGTGCGCAAGGCGGGGGACATCATCCCCGAAGTCATCGAGGTGGCGTGCCACGGCGAGAATACTGTGCCCTACCAGATGCCTTGCGCCTGCCCCTCCTGCGGCGCGCCGGTGGTCCGGCTGGAGGGCGAAGCCGCCCTGCGCTGCTTAAACCCTGAATGCCCCGCCCAGGTGCTGCGCAACCTGATCCATTTTGCCTCCCGCAACGCCATGGACATCGACGGCCTGGGCGAGGCGGTGGCCGCCCAGCTTATCGACAAAGGCTATGTCAAAAATGTGGCCGACGCCTATGACCTGACCGTCGACCAGCTGCTGACGCTGGACAAGTTCAAGCAGAAAAGCGCCACCAACTTAAAAACCGCCATCGAGCGGTCCAAGACGAACAACCTGGACAAACTGGTGTTCGGTCTGGGCATCCGCAACATCGGCGACAAGGCTGCCGCCCAGCTGGCCGAGCGGTTCGGCACCATGGACGCCATCCGCGCTGCCACGCAGGAGCAGATCGCCGAGATCGACGGCTTCGGCGGCATCATGGCCCAAAGCGTGGCCGAGTTCTTTGCCCGCCAGGGCACCGCCGACCTGCTGGACCGTTTGGCGGCCGCCGGCGTCAACATGATCTGGCACGGCGAGCCCCGCGGCACCGCGCTGGAAGGACTGACCATCGTGGTCACCGGCACGCTGCCCACCCTGTCCCGCCAGGAGGCGGAAAGCCTGATCAAACAAAACGGCGGCAAGGCCAGCGGCTCGGTCTCCAAAAAGACCAGCTATGTGCTGGCAGGCGAGGCGGCCGGCTCCAAGCTGACCAAGGCGCAGGCGCTGGGCGTCCCTGTCATTGACGAAGCGGAATTTTTGTCGATGATCGGCCGGTAAGGGCTTGCCTTGGGCATTGCAAGGACGTATAATGTAAGCCATATTGTATAAAAACTCTGCTCGTTATTGTGCAAACCGCCCTGTGGGAAGGGGAGAACGGGCAGCCAGCGGAAGGGAACAGCCCCCTTCCGCCGAAAGGGGAAGAAAGTATGTCACAGAAAAGGCCGTTCATCACGCTGAACCAGGCGCAGGACATCCTTGCCGATGTGCCCACGCCGTTCCACCTGTATGACGAGAAGGGCATCCGCGAAAACGCCCGCCGCGTCAACCAGGCTTTTGCCTGGAACAAGGGCTTCAAGGAATATTTCGCCGTCAAGGCCACGCCCAACCCCTATCTGCTCTCTATCCTCAGGGAGGAGGGCTGCGGTGTGGACTGCTCCAGCTATACCGAGCTGCAGCTGTCCGAAGCCTGCGGCTTTGCCGGCAGCGAGATCATGTTTTCCTCCAACGACACCCCGGCCGAGGATATGAAAAAGGCCTACGACCTGGGCGCTTTCATCAATCTGGACGACCTGACCCATGTGGATTTCCTGGCCAAAGTGGCCGGCGTGCCCAAAACGGTGTTCTGCCGCTACAATCCCGGCGGCACCTTTGATTTGGGCAACGGCATCATGGACAACCCCGGCGATGCCAAGTACGGCATGACCGAAAACCAGATGGCCGAGGCCTACACCCGCCTGATGGCCATGGGCGCCGAGGAGTTCGGCATCCACGCCTTCCTGGCCAGCAACACCGTCACCGACGATTACTATCCGGAACTGGCCGGCATCCTGTTTGAGCTGGCCGTCCGCCTGCACAAGCGCACCGGCGCAAAGATCAAGTATATCAACCTGTCCGGCGGCGTGGGCATCGCCTACCGCCCCGAACAGCGGGAAAACGACATCCTGGCCATCGGCGAGGGTGTGCGCAAAAAGTTTGAGGAGATCCTGGTGCCGGAGGGCATGGGCGACATCGCCATCTTTACCGAGATGGGCCGCTTTATGCTGGCGCCATACGGCTGCCTGGTCACCACCGCCATCCACGAAAAGCACATCTATAAAGAGTACATCGGCGTGGACGCCTGCGCAGCCAACCTGATGCGCCCGGCCATGTACGGCAGCTACCACCACATCACCGTGCTGGGCAAGGAGGACGCCCCCTGCGACCACAAGTACGACGTCACCGGCGGCCTGTGCGAGAACAACGACAAGTTTGCCATCGACCGCATGCTGCCCCAAATCGACAAGGGCGACATTCTGGTCATCCACGACACCGGCGCCCACGGGTTCTCGATGGGCTATAACTACAACGGCAAGCTGCGCAGCGCCGAGGTGCTGCTGAAAGAGGACGGCTCCCACCAGCTGATCCGCCGCGCCGAGACCCCGGCCGATTACTTTGCCACGCTGGACTGCACCCCTTACTACAAAAAACTCAAGCTGTGAAGGCAGGGCAGGGCCTGCCGCGGCGGATGGAAATGCCCGGAGTATATTTTCCTGACGCTGTATAAAATTGCTGCGACAAGGGCGCTGTGCTCTTGATCTTATAGCCGTTTTGACCCTGCACGCAAAACGGATGCGGCCTGGCGGGAGATGATAGAAGCGGATTTTCGGATCGACGCGTGATTCCAAACTTCATAAAATGATCTGGCCTTTTTATAAAAAAAAGACAAACATCAAACATTGAGGTTGGAATAAACGATGATACGATATTTTCAAAAAGGCCGAATCTCCGGGATCGGCTACATTCTCTGTGTTCCGGTTTCCTGCTGGGTGTCGGTGCACTTTGCCCTTTCCGCGCAGCCGGTCCTTGACAGCGTGCTGGGCATGGATGAGTCTATGTTCCAAAAGGGGGCCTTTGCGTTTGCCTTTTGGGGGATGCTGGACGCCTGCCTGCTGCTTTTTATGGAGCTGCTGCGCCTCCGGCTTCTAAAGCGCATCGGCATCGCTTTGAAGGACGACCTGTGCGGTGCGATCCTCCGGATGAGTTATCAGGCGTATGCCGCCAAGGACAGTGACGCCCTATCTATCTTGACCAACGATGCCAAAACGGTTTCCAGCTGCTATTTCGCCTCGCTGCTGGCGCTGTACCGGGTGGTCTGGAGTTTCCTCTTCTCGGCCTTTACAGCGGCCAGTCTCAGCCCGGCGATCACAGCCGTCGTTCTGCTGGCCGGCGCGGTCTCGGTGCTGGTCCCCCGCTTTTTGGGCGGGCGGATCGACCGGTTGCAGCTGAACCTGTCTGACCAAAAAGAGACGTACAACAAGCTGATACGGGATATGCTGGATGGCTTTTCCACCATCAAAACGATGCGGGCAGAGCGATTTTTTGCCCAAAAGCACCATCGCAGCAGTGCCAAAACCGAGGAGCTGGAATGCCGGGTCGATGCTGGCCTGTATTTTGCTGCCTGGTTTTCGGGGTTGTGCAGTTCCGCCGCCTATATCGCTACGCTGCTTTTGGGCGGCGCGCTTGCGCTGCAGGGGCGCATGACCGCCGGGCTGGTCGTCAGTATTTCACAGCTGATCGGCGGGGTGGTGGCGCCGCTGGAGCAGGTGCCGGCGCTTTTGGCCCGGATGCGTTCAGTGGACTCTGTCCGCAAAAAGTGCGGACAGCTGCTTGCCACCCGGTCAGCCGGACCGCTCCCGCATGGCGCGGGCGAGAGCCTGCTGTGCAAAAGCGCAGCATTCCATTATCCCGGCACGCGCAATGGTGTTGAAAATGTCAGCTATGCGTTCCAAATGGGAAAGAAATATTTGTTGGCCGGCGCTTCCGGCAGCGGCAAGTCCACGCTAGGCCGGCTGGTGGCCGGGCTTTACCGCCCTGAGGCAGGCGACATACAATACCCCCGCGCCGCTGCCGGAAAAAGCGGCGTGCTGTATGTGGATCAGAAAGCCCATGTGTTCCGGGATACGCTGCGCAATAACATTGCGCTTGGCGACCTATACCCGGACAGTGAGATTTGGGCGGCGCTGGACCAATGCTGCCTGACCGGGTTTGCCGCAAAGCTCCCGCACGGTCTTGACGAGGTTTTGCGGGAAAACTATTCCTGCTCCGGCGGCGAGGCCGCCCGGCTCAATCTGGCAAGGGCGGTCCTGCGCAGGCCCAAAATCCTGGTGGCCGACGAGATCACCGCAAACCTGGACGCCCGCACGGCAGAGCACATCGACGCGATGCTGGCCGCGCTGCATGGCGTACTCCTCATCACAATCACCCACAACATCAGCCGGGATCTGGCAGCGCGGTACGATGCAGTCCTGTATCTGGAAAACGGCCGGCTGGCCGGCAGCAGCCCCCCGCATGGCCTGCAGGAACAAAACGGCATGCCTGGCTGTCTGCCGCACAACGGGCAGAAGGCTTGCACGGTTTAAGGCAGGGCCGCGGCCAAGACGCTTGACCGGACCGGTGTGGCTGCAGAAAAGACGCCGCACGACGCCAAACACCGGAAACCGCCCGCGCGCCCGGCCAAAATAACCGCCGTGCGCCGGAAAAAAATACTTGCATTCGCAGTTCGTTTGTGATATTATATTTTAGCGTTAGCGCCGCCGGCCCCACCGGCGGGATAATGACAACATCATTAAACAGGCGGTCCTCTGCCGAAATGATCGGGTATGAACGTCGAAACAAATGGAGGAACATTCATGGACGCATTCAAAACGCTCACCGAGGGCATGATCAAAGAGAACCAGCCCAAATTCGAGATCGGCGATACCGTCCGCGTCTCCGTCCGCATCAAGGAAGGCGACAAGGAGCGTATCCAGGCTTTTGAGGGAACGGTCATTGCGAAGAAGCACGGCGGTATCGCCGAGACCTTCACCGTCCGCCGCACTTCCTATGGTGTCGGCGTCGAGCGCGTGTTCCCGGTCAACAGCCCGTTCGTCGAGAAGGTCGAGGTCGTTCGCCGCGGCAAGGTCCGCCGTGCGAAGCTCTTCTACCTGCGCGAACGCACCGGCAAGGCTGCCAAGGTCAAGGCTCGCATCTGAGTACAAGAAGAAGGGGAGGACGGCGCTCGTTCTCCCTTTTTCTTATTTTCAAAAGGTTCGATCGGAGGCGTGGAAGATGGATCGTATCAAGTCCAATCGCAGTCTGCTGGAATGGGTCGATTCGCTGGTGTTTGCGGCGGTCCTGCTGGCGCTGGTGTTCACTTTTGGCGTGCGCATCGTGCAGGTGGACGGCTCCTCCATGAACCCCGGCCTCCAGGACGGGGAGCGGCTGGTGCTCTCCAGCCTGCCTTATGAGCCGGAATACGGCGACATCGTCGTGATCGACAGTTATACCGACTACGGAAAGCTGCTGATCAAGCGTGTGATCGGCAAGGGCGGGGACGTCATTGACATCGACTTTGATACCGGCGTCGTTTACCGCAACGGCCAGGCGCTGGAAGAACCCTACACTGCGGAAGCGACCTATCTGTCGGAAGGGGTGACCTTCCCGCTGACCGTGCCGGAAGGGCAGCTGTTTATCATGGGCGATAACCGCAACAACTCCAAGGACAGCCGCTCGCCGGAGATCGGCTGCGTCGCAGAGGGCGACGTGCTGGGACAGGCGGTCTTGCGCCTGACGCCGTTTGAAAAATTCGGCGCGATTTCGTAAATCGAAGATACAACGACACAACGTGATGGAAAGAAAGGAGGGCGTGCAATGGAGGATATGGCAGGCGTCAACCGCCGGGTGATCCAGTGGTTCCCCGGCCACATGGCCAAGACGCTGCGCATGATGGAAAAGGAGATCCGCAACGTGGACTGCGTTTTGCAGATCCTGGACGCGCGCATCCCGCTTTCCAGCCTGAACCCGGAGATCGAACGCATCACCCGGGAAAAGCCCCATCTCTATCTCTTGAACAAATCCGACCTGGCCGACCCGGAGATCACCAAGCAGTGGCTTGTTTATTTCAAATCCGCCGGTGCCGGCTGCCTGGCGGTGGACGCCCGGCAGAAAAAAGCCGCCAATGCGGTGCGCGGGCCGATCCTGGCCGAACTTTCGGCGCTGATCGCGCGCCGCCGCAGCCGCGGCATGGCCGGAGCCCGCACCCGCGTGATGGTGGTGGGCATCCCCAACGTGGGCAAATCCACCTTTATCAATTCCTTTGCCGGCGAAGCCCGCGCCAAGGCGGCCAACAAGCCCGGCGTTACCCGCGGCAAGCAGTGGATCACGGTGGGGGACTTTGACCTGCTGGACATGCCCGGCGTGCTGTGGAAGAAGTTCGACACGCTGGAGACCGCCACCAACCTGGCTTTCATCGGCTCCATCCGGGACGACATCCTGGATATTGAGGAGCTGGCCTGCGGCCTGCTGAGCAGCGTGCGCACCATTTACCCCCAGCGCCTGCTGGAACGCTACAAGCTGGACAAGAACGCGCTGGATCTGCCCCCCTACGACCTGCTTTTGGCCATCGGCGCCAAGCGGGGGATGCTGGTCTCCGGCGGCGAGGTGGACGCCGAGCGGGCCGCCCGGATGCTGGTGGGGGAGTTCCGTGCCAGCAAATGGGGGCGCATCTCGCTGGAGCGCCCGCCCCGGCCCGCGGCGCAGGACGTCGACCGGGCGGAGGACGCGCCTGCCCCCGAAAAGGAGGAAGCCGATGCCCCGCAAGAGTGACAGCACCGCCCTTTACGCCTTTGACACCGAACAGCGCGCCGCCCATGGCGTTGTCTGCGGCGTGGACGAGGCGGGGCGCGGCCCCCTGTGCGGGCCGGTCTGCTGCGCGGCGGTGATCCTGGACCCGGCCAACCCGGTGGAGGGGGTCAACGACTCGAAAAAGCTGACCGAAAAGCGCCGGGAGACCCTCTATGAGGAGATCACCCGAAAGGCGCTGGCCTGGCAGGTGGTCTTTGTCTCCCCGCAGGAGATCGACGAGAAAAACATCCTTTGGGCAACCATGGACGGCATGGCCCGCGCGGTGGCGGCGCTGGACCCTGCACCGGACTATGTGCTGGTGGACGGCAACCGCTGCCCGCCCGGCATACAGCAGCCCAGCCGGGCGGTGGTCAAGGGGGACGCCGGCAGCGCATCCATCGCGGCGGCGTCCATCCTGGCCAAAGTCAGCCGCGACCGGTATATGCTGGAGCTGGACAAACAGTATCCCCAGTATCAGCTGGCCAAACACAAGGGCTACCCCACCAAGCTGCATTACGAGCTGATCGAACGGTACGGCATCCAGCCGTTTTACCGGCGCAGCTTTTTGAAAAAGCAGGGGTACTGGCCATGAGCCGGGAACTGGGCCATACCGGCGAGGCTGTGGCTGCCAAGTATTACATCCAGCGCGGCTACCTGCTGCTCAACCACAACTACCGCACCCGCATGGGGGAGCTGGATCTGATTTTGTATAAGGACGGCGGCGTCGTTTTTGCCGAGGTCAAAACCCGTACCCGCAGCGATTTTGCCCGCCCGGCCGAGGCGGTGGACTTCCGCAAACAGCAGCGGCTGATCGCTGCGGCAAAGCTCTACCTGCAAAACAGCCCTTACGCCGACGCCCCCGCCCGCTTTGACGTGGTGGAGGTGGTGCCGGCGGCCGGCGGCTGGCGGGTGCACTGCATCGAAAACGCATTTTCCTGCTGAACATACCATATTGGGATCAAAACCGGCGTGCCCGCGGGTGCGCACAAACAGGAAGGGTGGTACCTATGGAGTATCAAAGCACACGCGGCGGCAGCACCGGCGTTTCGGCGGCTGAAGCCATTGTACGCGGCCTTGCGCCGGACGGCGGCCTGTATGTGCCGGCGTCCTTCCCCAAGGCGGATTTGGATGCCTGGCGCAGCCTTTCTTACCCCGAACTGGCCGCCAAAGTGGTGGGCAGTTTTTTGACGGACTATGATCCGGCCTTTTTGCAGGCTGCCGCCGCCGACACCTACGGCGACGCCTTTGGCGGCAGGGCAGGCCATGTGGAACAGGTCCGCGGCGGCCTTTACGCGCTGGAACTGTGGCACGGCCCCACCTGCGCCTTCAAGGATTACGCCCTGCAGCTGATGCCCAAGCTGCTGGTGCAGGGCAAAAAGAACCTGCACCGCACCGAGACCACCCGCATCCTGGTGGCGACCTCCGGCGATACCGGCAAGGCGGCTTTGGCCGGCTATGCAGGGCTGGAGGGCATCCAGATCGCGGTGTTCTACCCCAATGCCGGCACCAGCGAGATCCAGCGCCTGCAGATGGCCACCCAGCAGGGGGATAACGTGGCGGTGTTCGCGGTGGACGGCAACTTTGACGACGCCCAGACCGGCGTCAAGCGCGTCTTTGCCGACGCGGATGTGGCGGCGCAGCTGGAAGCGCGGGGTATCCGGCTCTCCAGCGCCAACTCCATCAACTGGGGCCGCCTGGTGCCGCAGATCGTCTATTACTTCTATACCTACTTCCGCCTGGCGAAGACCGGCGCCATGGCCTGGGGGCAGACGGTGGACTTCTGCGTTCCCACCGGCAACTTCGGCGACATCCTGGCCGGCTACTACGCCAAGCGCATGGGCCTGCCGGTGGGCAGGCTGGTCTGCGCCTCCAATGAGAATAATGTCCTGACCGATTTTATCCGCACCGGCACGTACGACGCCCGCCGCGCCTTTCACAAGACGGCGTCGCCGTCCATGGACATCCTGATCTCCAGCAATCTGGAGCGGCTGCTTTACCACGTTTCCGGCAGCGCCGAAAAGGTCGCCGGCTGGATGAGCCAGCTTGCCGCCGAGGGGTACTACACGGTGGACGCCGGGACGCTGGCCGCCATCCAGGAGAGCTTCGGCTGCGGCTGGGCCGATGACGTGCAGGGGGCCGAGGAGATCCGTACCCGCTTTGAGCAGGACTATTATCTCTGCGACACCCACACCGCCGTGGCCTTCCGGGTGGCGGACGACTGCCGCGGAACCGCGCCGATGGTGGTGCTGTCCACCGCCAGCCCCTTCAAGTTCCCGCGGGACGTGCTGCGCGCTTTGGGCGGCGATGTGCCGGAAAGCGATTTTGACGCCATGGATGCGCTGACCGCCAAGACCGGCTGCCAGGCCCCCGCGGCGCTGGCCGAGCTGAAGACCCGGCCCGTCCGCTTTACCGAGACCATCGCCCCCGGCGCCATCCGCGACGCGGCCCTGCGGTAAGCCGCGGGCCTGCCCCGGCGCAAAAAAAAACGGGCTTTTCCGCCCGATGCCGCCCCGCTTTGAAAGGGCGTCGTCAGCCGGAAAAGCCCGCGCAGATGCCGGCGCAGGGATGCGTCAGATCTCCGAGAAGGTCTCGCACATCGTCTCGCAGGGCTGGGCGCTGCGGTTCTTCACGTGGATCTCCTTGGCGGTGCAGCAACAGGAACCGTTGTTGTACACGCAGTTTTCCACGTCGCAGCAGATGCCGTTGATGACGTTGTTTTCGACATTGTGATTCATGGTCTGTCGGCCTCCTTTCTGTCGCTATTGTGCGCAGGGGGCGTGCGGCCTATTCGGGAGGGATGTATGGCAATTTTTGCAATCGGGGACCTGCACCTCTCGCTGGGCGGCAGCAAACCAATGGACATTTTCCCCGGCTGGGAAGGGTACCTGCCCAAGCTGGAAGCCAACTGGCGCAGACTCATCGCCCCCGACGACACGGTGATGCTGGTGGGGGATACCAGCTGGGCCATGAACCTGAAGGATACTAAGGCGGACTTTGCTTTTATCGAGAGCCTGCCCGGCCAGAAGTGGATCTTGAAAGGCAACCACGACTACTGGTGGACCACCCGCGCCAAGATGGACCGCTTTTTGCAGGAAAACGGCTTTACCAGCCTGCATATCCTGCACAACAATGCCTGTGTGGTGGACGGCGTGGCGCTGTGCGGCAGCCGGGGCTGGCCTTTTGACGACGCCTCCGCCCAGGACGCCAAAGTCATGGCCAGAGAGGCCGGCCGCCTGCGCATGTCGCTGGCCGCCGGCGGCGACTGCGAAAAATGGGCGTTTCTGCATTACCCGCCGGTCTATCCCGGCGCCTGCGCCCGTGAGCTGGTGGACGTGCTGCACGAGTTCGGCGTGACCCGCTGCTGGTACGGCCATCTGCACGGCAAAGCCATCCACTACGCGGTGCAGGGCGAGCAGGAAGGCATCCGGTACCGGCTGGTTTCCGCCGACGGCATCGGCTTCTGCCCTATGAAGATCAGCGGCTGAGCGCAAAAATGCACGAAAATTTTGCATTTCCCTATGGCATTCTGCTGATTCGTATGCTATAATACCTTGTACTGCTATGTTTGGAGGAGTGTTCCCAATGAACCTGATTTCTTGTGAAAAGCTCGAAAAAAGCATGGTCGAGCTTCAGTTTTCTATTGATGCCGAGACCTTTAAGAACGCCGTAAACGCGGCGTTCAAGCGCGAAGGCAAAAAGTACAACGTGCCCGGCTTCCGCCGCGGCAAGGCTCCGCGCCACATGATCGAGAAGTTGTACGGCGCCGAGGTCTTCCACTATGACGCTGTCAATGACCTGTTCCCGGCCGAGTACGAGGCCGCTGTCAAGGCAGCCGGCATCGAGATCGTCGGCGCCCCTGAGCCGGAAGTCGTTTCGATGAACGAGACCGACGGCGCCACCCTCAAGGTCAAGGTCGCCGTCAAGCCGGAAGTCACCCTGGGCGACTACGCCGGTTTGAGCGTCACCAAAAAGGTCCATACTGTCAAGGACAGCGCCGTGGACGCCGAGCTGGCCCGCATGCAGGACCGCAACGGCCGTCTGCTGACCCGTGAGGGCGCTGCCGAGAACGGCGATACCGTCGATATCGACTTCGAGGGCTTTGTGGACGGCGTTGCCTTTGAGGGCGGCAAGGCTGAGCATTATTCCCTGGTGCTGGGCAGCAACTCCTTCATCCCCGGCTTCGAGGATCAGGTCGTCGGCCATGCTGCCGGCGAGGAGTTCGACGTCAACGTCACCTTCCCGGAGCAGTACCAGGCCGAGGAGCTGGCCGGCAAGGCTGCCGTCTTTAAGATCAAGCTGCACGAGGTCAAGTACAAGGAGCTGCCGGAGCTGGATGACGACTTTGCCAAGGACGTCAGCGAGTACGACACCCTGGACGAGCTGAAGGCTTCCATCCGCAAGGGCATGGAGGACAACGCCGACCGCAGCGCCGACCAGCAGGTCGAAAACGACCTGATCGAGCAGGTGGTCAACGGCATGCAGGCCGAGATCCCCCAGGCTATGTACGACAGCCGCGTGGACGAGCTGGTGCGTGATTTCGAGTACCGCATGTCCCAGCAGGGCCTGAAGATGGATATGTACCTGCAGTACATGGGCATGACCATGGAGCAGCTGCGCGGCCAGTTTGCCGAGCAGGCTGAAAAGCAGGTCAAGATGCGCCTGGCGATGGAAGCCATCGTCGCCAAGGAGAACATCACCGTCTCTGACGAGGAGTTCGACGCCGAGGTCAAGCGCATCGCCGACGCCTACAAGATGGAGGAGGACAAGGTCCGCAGCATTGTGGATGCCGACGCCGTCAAGCAGGATCTGGCCGTGAACAAAGCCATCGACTTTGTCAAGGAAAAAGCCAACGTCACCACCGAGCAGGTGGATGACAGCACGGACAACGAAAACGCCTGAAACGCCAGCCTGAACCGCTGACACCAGGGCAGGAACGAAACCGATACGGTGCAAAGGAAGCAGCTTTATGCAAGCGTTTGAATTGCCGCCGTATCGGTTCGTTTATCCGGCATTTGTCTGCAAGCCAATCATAAAATTTTATACAGGAGGGGACTACCATGAGCCTTGTACCGTATGTTGTGGAGCAGACCGCGCGCGGCGAGCGCAGCTACGATATTTTTTCGCGCCTGCTCAATGACCGCATCATCGTTTTGAGCGAGGACGTCAACTCGACCTCTGCCAGCGTCGTTGTGGCGCAGCTGTTGTATCTGGAGGGCCAGGACCCCGAAAAGGACATCAGCTTCTACATCAACAGCCCGGGCGGCTCCATCAGCGATGGTATGGCCATCCATGACACCATGAAGTATATCAAGTGCGACGTGTCCACCATCTGCGTGGGCATGGCGGCGTCCATGGGCGCATTCCTGCTGGCCAGCGGCACCAAGGGCAAGCGGTTTGCGCTGCCCAACGCCGAGATCTTGATCCATCAGCCGCTGATCGGCGGCCAGGGCGGCGGGCTTTCCGGCCAGGCCACCGACATCAAGATCCACGCCGACCACATGGTCTTTGTCAAGAACCGCATGAACCAGATGCTGAGCGAGTATACCGGCCAGCCGCTGGAGGTCGTGCAGCGCGATACCGAGCGCGACAACTATATGACCGCCCAGCAGGCCAAGGACTACGGCCTGATCGACGCGATCATCTCGAAACACTAACCACGGGGGCTGGAAATGGCAAATAACAATTCCGGCAAGGACGGAAAAGAACGCGAACTGATCTGCAATTTCTGCGGGCGTTCCCAGAACCAGGTCGAGCAGCTGATCATCGGCCCGGGCGTGAACATCTGCAAAGACTGCATCGACATGTGCTACAACGTGCTGTACAAGGGCGAGGACCGCCCCGCGCCGCCCCGCGCCAATGCACAGCGCCGCAGCAGCCGTGCCCCGCGCCCCAGCACCGATCCGCTGGCCGATGTGAACATCCTGACCCCCGCCGAGATCAAAGACGGGCTGGACCAGTATGTCATCGGCCAGGACGAGGCAAAAAAAGTGCTGGCGGTGTCGGTCTACAACCATTACAAGCGCATTTTGTCCGGCCGCGAGAGCGACGTGGAGCTGCAAAAGTCCAACGTGCTGATGCTTGGCCCGTCCGGCACCGGCAAGACGCTGCTGGCCCAGACGCTGGCAAAAATGCTGGGGGTTCCCTTCGCCATTGCGGACGCCACCACCCTGACCGAGGCCGGCTACGTGGGCGAGGACGTGGAGAACATCCTGCTCAAGCTGATCCAGGCGGCGGACTACGACATCCCCAAGGCGGAGGTCGGCATCATCTACATTGATGAGATCGACAAGATCACCCGCAAGAGCGAAAACCCCTCCATCACCCGCGACGTGGGCGGCGAGGGCGTTCAGCAGGCGCTTTTGAAGATCCTGGAAGGCACCGTCAGCAACGTACCGCCCCAGGGCGGCCGCAAGCATCCGCAGCAGGAGTTCATCCAGATCAACACCAGGAACATCCTGTTCATCTGCGGCGGCGCGTTTGACGGCCTGGAAAAGCTGATCCAGAAACGCACCGACAACGCCACCATGGGTTTTGGCAGCCAGCTGCGTGCCAACATCGACAAGGACGAGACCCGCCAGAAGCTGCTGCGCCGGGTGGAGCCGGACGATCTGGTCAAATTCGGCCTGATCCCGGAGCTGATCGGCCGCCTGCCGGTGGTCACGGTGCTGGACCCGCTGGACGAGGACGCCATGATCCGCGTGCTGACCGAGCCGAAAAACAGCATCGTGCGCCAGTACCGCGAGCTGTTCCAGTTGGACAACGCCGAGCTGGACTTCACCGACGCGGCGCTGCACGCCATCGCCAAAAAGACCATCCAGCGCAAGAGCGGTGCCCGCGGCCTGCGCAGCGTGGTGGAGGAACTGCTGATCCCCATCATGTACGAGATCCCTTCCGACCCCACCATCATCCGCGTCACCATCGACGAGGACACGGTGGAGGGCGGCAAGCCCCATCTCGAATATGGCGCGGTGCGCAAACGCTACAAAAACCAGAACCAGCTGCCGCCGGTGCAGTATTGACGCTGCGGCAGTACAATAACACTGCAAAAGGCACGGACGTAAAAAAGCGTCCGTGCTTTTTTGCAGCCGCGTCCGCCGTGCGCTAAATTGGCGGCGTCCGACCCGGAGTGCCAAACCGTGTCTTTTGCGGCGAAAAATGCGCGGAACAGCCCCGTGCACGGCACGGATCTGCCCCCGATGCGGGGCGCGGCCAAGGGGGAAAACGCGCCGCATGCGGCTGCATGAAGCGCCGGCGGAAAGGCTCCTTCCGGCGGAAAACGGCGGGGCAGGCACGCAAAAATCCGGGAAATCGGCGCTGCAAAGCGCAAAAAATGAAATTCACAAAAAGTTTATACTTTTTTTGCTTTCGGGGCTTGATTTTTGCCGGGCAAATGACTACAATATATCATGTTAGCAGTCAAGATAAACGAGTGCTAAATCACCAAGTTTCCATTTGATTTTTATGTATAGGAGGATGTTTCGCTATGAAGATCAAACCTCTTGCTGACCGTGTTGTCATCAAACTGGTCGAAGAAGAAGAAACCACCAAGGGCGGCCTGATCCTGACCGGCACCGCCAAGGAAAAGCCCCAGGTCGCTGAAGTCCTGGCGGTCGGCCCCGGCGGCAACGTCGACGGCAAGGAAGTTGAGATGATCGTCAAAGTCGGCGACAAGGTCCTGACCAGCAAGTACGCCGGCACCGAAGTCAAGGTGGACGGCGAGGAGTGCACCATCGTCCGCCAGAGCGACATTCTCGCCATCGTCGAGTAATTTTCAGCTTATTACAAAGGAGAGCGCAGTATCATGGCTAAACAGATCAAACAGGGCGAGGACGCCCGTAAATCCCTTTGCGCCGGCATTGACCAGCTGGCCGACACCGTCAAGATCACCCTGGGCCCCAAGGGCCGCAACGTGGTCTTGGGCAAAAAGTTCGGCAGCCCCGTCATCACCAACGACGGCGTGACCATCGCCAAGGAGATCGAGCTGAAGGACGCTTTTGAAAACATGGGTGCCCAGCTGGTGCGCGAAGTCGCTACCAAGACCAACGACGCCGCCGGCGACGGCACCACCACCGCCACTGTCCTGGCCCAGGCCCTGGTCCACGAAGGCATGAAGAACGTGGCTGCCGGTGCCAACCCCATGGATATCAAGCGCGGCATGAGCAAGGCCGTTTCCGCCGCAGTGGAGGCCATCAAGGGCAACAGCCAGAAGGTCAAGGGCAGCAAGGACATCGCCCGTGTCGGCACCGTTTCTGCCGGCGACCCGGAGATCGGCCAGCTGATCGCTGACGCCATGGAGAAGGTCACCGCCGACGGTGTTATCACCATCGAGGAAAACAAGACCACCGCCGAGACCTACACCGAGGTCGTCGAGGGCATGCAGTTCGACCGCGGCTATGTGACCCCCTACATGGTCACCGACACCGAGAAGATGGAAGCCGTCTTTGAGGACTGCAGCGTTATGATCACCGACAAGAAGATCAGCGCCTTCCAGGATATGGTCCCCCTGCTGGAGCAGATCGTACAGTCCGGCCGCAAGCTGCTGATCATCGCCGAGGATGTGGAGGGCGACGCCCTGTCCAACCTGATCATCAACCGCCTGCGCGGCGGCCTGAATGTTGTGGCTGTCAAGGCCCCCGGCTTTGGCGACCGCCGCAAGGAGATGCTGCAGGATATCGCCATCCTGACCGGCGGCACTGTTATCAGCAGCGACCTGGGCTATGAGCTGAAGGACGCCAACCTGTCCATGCTGGGCACCGCCCGCCAGGTCAAGGTCACCAAGGAGAACACCACCATTGTCGGCGGTTCCGGCGACAAGCAGGCCATCGCGGACCGCATTGCCCAGATCCGCAGCCAGATCGCCACCGTCACCTCTGACTTTGACCGCGAGAAGCTGCAGGAGCGGCTGGCCAAGCTGGCCGGCGGCGTGGCTGTCATCAAGGTCGGCGCTGCCACCGAAGTCGAGATGAAGGACAAGAAGCTGCGCATCGAGGACGCCCTCAACGCCACCAAGGCTGCCGTTGAGGAGGGCATCGTTGCCGGCGGCGGCACCGCCACCATCAACGCCATCCCCGCTGTCGACAAGCTGATCGGCGAGCTGGAGGGCGACCAGCGCACCGGCGCCAAGATCGTCCGCAGCGCGCTGGAGGCGCCCCTGCGCCAGATTGCTGCCAACGCCGGCCTGGAGGGCAGCGTCATCATCAACAAGATCCTGGAAGCCGGCAAGCCCAACTACGGCTTTGACGCCCAGAACGAGACCTTTGTGGACGACATGATCGAGTCCGGCATCGTCGATCCCACCAAGGTCACCCGCAGCGCCCTGGAGAACGCGGCCAGCGTTGCCGCCATGGTCCTGACCACCGAGAGCCTGGTGGCCGACCTGCCGGAGCCGCCGGCCCCGGCAGCTCCCGCCGGCGGCGACATGGGCGGCATGTACTAAGCGCGTCCAGTCGCCCGCTGACACAACCGGACACCCCAAGAGGCCGGAGCCTGATGGCTCCGGCCTCTTTTTGTGTCCCGAAAACCGCCCGCCAGGAGAGTGGTTGCAAGATATATGTTTCTTGTAAGCAAAAATGTTTGCGTATTGTTAAATTAGCCGGAACCGGTATGCGGCGGGCAGAAAAGCGGCAGGAGCCGTCCGACGAAAAGCGGTCGGGGCAGAATTTTCGAGGTCTGATTGCCGTGCTGGCCTGGGGAGGCGACGCAACCCAAAACGCACCCCCGGCAGGAGACATAGGACGGCGCCGCCGCATAGGATGGCAGGGATATCCCGCACTTGCAATGCCGGCAAAAACTTGGTATCCTTGTATTACAAAAGATAAACACTGTGTCCAAACGTCGGGCGGCAGGGCCGGCGATGTTGCGGCAAAAACGGAGGTGGCAGCCTTGGCGAAAATCAGATCCTGGCAGATTTTGGCGGCAGGGGCGGCGGCGCTGTTTGCGGCCGAGTGGGGGCTTACCAATATTGTGGTCAAACCCCGCCAGCAGCTGGACAACCGGGAAGCCTGCAAGAAAGAACTGGCTCTGGCCGGCCTTACCCTGGCCGATTGGGAGAAAAACTGGGACCGGCAGGATTTTACCCTGAAAAGCCGCTACGGGTACCGGCTGCGCGGCGCGGTGATCCCCCGCGACCCGGCGGCAAAACCCGCGGATGGCCGCACCCGCGTGGTGGTGATCGTGCACGGCCATGGCGAAAACCTGATCTCCAGCCTGAAATACGCGGCCATCTTCCGGCAGCTGGGCTTTGCGTGCATCGTTTACGACCAGCGCAACCATGGCGCGTCCGACAAGGCCCTGACCACCATGGGCCGGCGGGAAGCGGACGACCTTGCCACAGTCTGCGCCTGGGCACGGAAAAAATACGGCAAAAGCTGCCTGCTGGGCACCCACGGCGAGTCGATGGGCGCGGCCACCGTCATGCTGCACAGCGCCATGGACCGTCATCTGGCCTTTGTCATTGAGGACTGCGGCTATTCCAGCCTGAAAAAGCAGCTGGCCTGGGTGATGAAAACGCGGTATCACCTGCCGCCGTCGGTGCTTTTGTACCCTTGCATGGCGGTGGCCTGGCTGCGCACCGGCGTGCGGTTTTCCAAGGTGGAGCCGGCGGAAGCGGTGGCCCGCAGCGGCGATACCCCCATGCTGTTCATCCACGGCGACGCCGACACCTACGTGCCCTATTGGATGCTGCAGGAAAACTACGACGCCAAGCGCACCGGCCCGCGGCGCAAGGCGGTGTTTGCCGGTGCAGCCCACGCCATGAGCTGCCTGTCCGACCCGGCGCGCTACCGGCAGGTGATCGAAGAATTTTTGCGCGACAACCATGTGCTTTGACCGGCAAGAGCAAACCGGAAGGAAGGCGGGCGGCATGAAAAAGTGGATTTTTCTGGCCATGATGCTGGGCGTTATGGTGATCATTTTTGTGCTGTCCGCCCAGCCGGGGGAGCAGTCCTATGCACTGTCCGCCCAACTGGCGCAGCGGCTCCAGCAGGAGGATATGGCCCAGGCCGCGCCCGGCTGGTTCAGTGCCGATTTCCATGCCAACCTGCGCAAGTGGGCGCATGTGTGGCTGTACTGCCTGCTGGGTATTACCGCCGGGCTGGCAGCCTGCGGCTTTTTGTACGCCGGGGCCGGGCGGCCGGCAAAGCGGCTGCTGCGCTGCGCGGGGGCGGCGCTGGCGGTCTGCCTGCTGTATGCTGCCGGTGATGAGCTGCACCAGTATTTTGTCCCCGGCAGGGCCTGCCTGGCCGCGGACATTTTGGTGGATGCGCTGGGGTTTGCCCCCTGCGTGCTGGCGGTCTGCGGCCTTTGGCACTGGCAGGCCTGCCGCCGTGCCCGGCGCCAGCAGACCGGGGACCCGAACGCAGGATAGCAGGATAAACGTAGAACCAACGCGGCGTCCGGGGCTATGCCCCCGGACGTATGTTTTTTGCGGTTCCGGGCAGACTGTACAAAGAGGAAAAGACATCTTTGTACAAATAGCGGAGGGGGGGAAACACGCATGACGCGCCGCCGCCTGAATGTTGTCTGCGCCGCGCTGGTGCTGCTGTTCGGCATCGTGCTCTGCCGCGTGCTATGGATCGCCACAGACACCGGCTATGCGGTCAGCGCCGGTGCACAGACGGTCTCTACCACTGCGCTGCCCCGCAGCCGCGGCGATTTTTTTGACCGCGAGGGCCGCCGCCTGACCGGCGTGCGGCAGCAATGGTATGCGCTGTGCATCCCCGGCGATTCCAGCTATGCGCGCCTGTTCCCCTATGTGCCTTACGCGCAGCAAAGCGAGCTTTATGACAACCGCAACAGCGCCCAGCCGTTTCTGGTGCAGGTCTCCGGCGACCTGAGCGCCAACGGCATCTACACCTATCCGGGCAGCCGGCGGTATCTGGACGCGCCCATCGCGCCGCATCTGATCGGCTACCTGGACGGCGACGGCCATGGGGTGTCCGGGCTGGAGATGGCCTATGACGACGTGCTCTCGTCCGCGGCGGACGCCCGGGTGGTGGCCTGCGCCACCACGGCGCAGGGGAGCCTTTTGGACGGCACGTCGCCCAATGTGGAGACGAAAGAGGCGGGCAGCGGGCTGGGCGTTCAGCTTACGCTGGACGCCCAGATCCAGCGCGCCTGCGAGGGGATCGCTAAGAACGGGATGGAGACGGGGTGTATCGTTGTGGCGGACGTGGACACCGCCGAGGTGCTGGCCAGCGTCAGCGTGCCGGAATTTGATCCGGACAACATCCAAAAAAGTATCACGGCCAACGATACTTCGCTGATCAACCGGGCGTTTGCCTCGTTCAGCGCAGGGTCGGTGTTCAAAGTGGTGCTGGCCGCCGCGGCTTATGAGGCCGGACTGGACTGGTTCACCCATGACTGCACCGGCGCCATCGAGGTGGCGGACCAGGTATACCACTGTGCGTCCGGCCGTGCGCATGGGACCGTCAACCTGCGAAACGCGCTGGAGCAAAGCTGCAACTGCTACTTTGTGGCGCTGGGGCAGGCGCTTGGCGTACAAAGGGTGCACGATATGGCGCAGCGGCTGGGATTTGGCAGGGCGACAGCCGTTGCAGGCGGCCTGAAAACCGAGGCCGGCGTCCTGCCGGATACCGACGCGCTGGAGAATGTCGGGCAGCTGGCCATGTTTTCGTTCGGGCAGGGGCAACTGACCGTCACCCCGGTGCAGGTCACCGCCATGATGCTGACGGTGGCGGAGGGCGGGCATTACCGGCCGCTGACATTTGTGCGCGGCGTGGTGGACAGCGATACCCTGGCGCTGTCGGAGCCGGCCGCCGCCGCGGAGCCGGAACGGGTGTTTGGCTCCGCCACGGCACGGGTGCTGCGCAGCATGCTGCAAAGCGTGGTGGAGGAAGGGATCGGCGCGGCGGCGGCGCCGGCCTGGGGGGACGCCGGAGGCAAGACCGGCACCGCCCAGACCGGCCAGTTTGATGCGGAGGGGGAGGAGCTGCTCAACTACTGGTTCTCCGGCTTTTACCCGGCTGAGGAACCGCGGTACGTCATCACCGTCCTGCAGGACGCCACGCTGGAGCCGCAGACCAGCAGCGCCGCCGTGTTCGCCCGCGTGGCGGACGCGCTGCATGCGCTGGAAAACGGTTGACAACACGCAAAAGGCGGCATATAATTGTTATGTTAAATGCCAAAGGCTGAGAAGGGGTCAACCTCCCCGACGGCTTCGCTTCAGAGAGGGCGCTGTTTTGCTGCAAAGCGCCTGCGGATGCCGGGAGGAACGCCGCCCCCGAGCCCCCGGAAGAACCGGGCGTGACCGCAGCGTTAATGCGGGCAAAGCGGCGGGCCGCCCTGTTGTACCCAAAAGGCAGCGCAGCCCGCAAACCGGGTGGTACCACGGAAGCAGATCCAGCCTTCGTCCCAGAAATTGGGGCGGAGGCTTATTCTTTTGCGGCCCGCGCTTTGCCAAACGGAAAGAGCCAAATGCAAGAAAAAGGGAATGGAGAGTCAACGAACTATGCAATGGACAGGTTTGAACGATCTGCGCGAAAAGTATCTGCATTTTTTTGAGGGCAAGGGCCACCTGCGCCTGGGCAGCTTCCCGCTGGTGCCGAAAGACGACCCCAGCCTGCTTTTGATCAACAGCGGCATGGCCCCCATGAAGAAATGGTTCCTGGGCCAGGAGGAGCCGCCCCGCCACCGGGTGACCACCTGCCAGAAATGCATCCGCACCCCGGACATCGAGCGCGTGGGCATCACCGCCCGCCATGGCACCTTCTTCGAGATGCTGGGCAACTTCAGTTTCCAGGACTATTTCAAAGAGGAAGTCATCCCCTGGGCCTGGGAGTTCTTGACCCAGACGTTGGAGATCCCCGCCGAAAAGCTCTATATCTCGGTCTATCTGGAGGACGACGAGGCCTACGACATCTGGACCAAAAAGATCGGCATCCCGGAGGACCACATGGTCCGCTTCGGCAAGGAGGACAACTTCTGGGAGCACGGCTCCGGCCCCTGCGGCCCCTGCTCCGAGATCTACTATGACCGCGGCCCGGAGTTCGGCTGCGGCAAGCCCACCTGCGGCGTCGGCTGCGACTGCGACCGCTATATGGAAATCTGGAACCTGGTGTTCAGCCAGTTCGACTCGGACGGCAACGGCCACTACGAGCGCCTGGCCAAGCCCAACATCGACACCGGCATGGGTCTGGAGCGCCTGGCCTGCGTGATGCAGGGCGTGGGCAACCTGTTCGAGGTGGACACCGTCGCCGCCGTGCTGCATCATGTGGAGCACATCGCCGGCAAGACCTACAAGCAGAACGAGAAGGACGACATCTCCATCCGCGTTATCACCGACCACATCCGCTCCACCGTGTTCATGGTGTCGGACGGCATCCTGCCCTCCAACGAGGGCCGCGGCTATGTGCTGCGCCGCCTGCTGCGCCGCGCCGCCCGCCACGGCCGGATGCTGGGCATCGACCGCCCCTTCCTGACCGAGCTGGTGGACACTGTCATCGCCTCCAGCGAGCAGGGCTACCCGGAGCTGCGTGAGCACGAGGCCTACATCAAAAAGGTCATCGGCACCGAGGAGGAGCGTTTCGGCCGCACCATCGACGCCGGCCTGAACATCCTGCACAGCATGATCGACAAGCTGGCGACTTCCGGTCTCAAGACCCTTTCCGGCGAGGAGGCTTTCAAGCTCAACGATACCTTCGGCTTCCCGCTGGACCTGACCCGCGAGATCGCCGCCGAAGCCGGCCTGAACGTGGACGAGGACGCCTTCCATGCCGAGATGACCAAGCAGCGGGAACGCGCCCGCGCCGAGCGCCTGGCCAAGGACATCTCCGGCTGGGCCGCCGACCTGTTTGGCGAGCTGGACGCCGAGCCCACCGTTTTTGACGGCTACGACACCCTGTCCGAGCGCGCCAAGGTCGTGGCCCTGTCCGAGGGCGAGGAACTGGCCGACGCCATTGCCACCGATGTGGAGCAGAAAGAGGACGTTCTGGTGGTACTGGACCGCACCCCCTTCTACGCCGAGATGGGCGGCCAGGTGGCCGACCACGGCTATATCGCCTCCGGCGACGCCAAGCTGCGGGTCGATCAGGTGAAAAAGACGCCCAAGGGCTACTATGTCCACACCTGCACCCTGCTGGAAGGTACCATCAAGGTGGGCGACGAGGTGGACGCCGTGGTGGAGGAAGGCCGCCGCATGGCCATCTGCCGCAACCACACCGCCACCCATCTGCTGCAGGCTGCCCTGCGGGAAGTGCTGGGCGACCATGTGCACCAGGCCGGCAGCTACCAGGACGACAAGATCACCCACTTTGACTTCACCCATTTCAGCGCCGTCACCCCGGAGGAGCTGAAAGAGGTCGAGCGCCGCGTCAATGACAAGATCTTTGCCTCGCTGCCGGTGGAAGTCCGCAACATGCCCATCGACGAGGCCAAAAAGCTGGGCGCCATGGCGCTGTTTGGCGAGAAATACGGCGACGTGGTCCGCGTGGTGGACGTCTGCGGCTGGAGCACCGAGTTCTGCGGCGGCACCCATGTAAAGAACACCGCCCAGATCGGCTGCTTCCGCATCCTCAGCGAGAGCAGCGTGGCCGCCGGCATCCGCCGCATCGAGGCTACCACCGGCTACGGCGTGCTGCGCCTGCTGGACGAACGCTGCAACGAGCTGGACTGCGCCGCCCGCTGCCTGAAGGTGGGCAATGTGCACGACCTGCCCGCCCGCGTGGCGGCCGTTGTGGCGGAGCTGAAGGAGGCCAACAAGCAGCTGGACATCGCCCGCGCAAGCATCGCCGCCGCCAAGATCGACGGCCTGTTCGACGCGGCCGAGGATGTGGACGGCGTGCGCATCGTCACCGCCTTCTTCAGCGGCACCGGCTCCGACGCGCTGCGCAGCATGTGCGACAAGATCCGCGACAAGGCCCCCAATGTGGTTGCGGCGCTGATCGGCTCTGACGCCGGCAAGACCACACTGGCCGTCAGCGTCAGCAAAAACGCCCAGGCCCGCGGCCTGAAGGCCGGCCTGCTGGCCAAGCAGATCGCGGCCATTGCCGGCGGCAACGGCGGCGGCAAGCCCGACTTTGCCATGGCCGGCATCCGCGACAACACCAAGATCGATGAGGCGCTGGCCGCCGTTGCCGGCATCGTGAAAGCGGAGCTGGAAAAAAACGGCTGAGTGGTGTATAATACCTGTGCACGATAAACTGCCGGGCGGGGGCTGCCGGTTTTGGCCGGCCCCCTGCGGCGGGCGGTTTACCCAAAATCCCGGACCGGCATCCGGTCCATCACAAAGGAGGGCAACATCATGGCAGACTGCCTGTTCTGCAACATTGCGGCAGGGAAGATCCCCTCGAACAAGCTGTACGAGGACGACATGCTGCTGGCGTTTTACGACATTGACCCCCAGGCCCCGGTGCATTTTCTGGTCATCCCCAAAACGCACATCGCCTCGGCCGCTGCGCTGACCGAGGCGGATGCCCCGCTGCTGGGCCATGTCTTTGCGGTCATCGCAAAGCTGTGCGCCGAGCTGGGCTGCGACGGCGGCTACCGCGTCGTCACCAACGTGGGCGAGGACGGCGGCCAGAGCGTCAAGCATCTGCACTTCCATGTGCTGGCAAAGCGCAGCCTGGCCTGGCCTCCGGGCTGATCCCGGTCCGTTTTTCCGCGCGGGTTTTGCGCGGCTTAAGTTTGGCAGGGGGAGTCCGGCAGCAAAGCCAGAGCGCCGTTTGTCGCGAGGATGCCTGCGGGACCCCCGGAGAATGAAAAAGAGGGAAGAAAATTATGGCAGATACCTATACCCTTCACGTGGCGGGCCTGACGCGGGAACTGCCCATCTGCAAGGTCAACGACCACATGGACATCGCCGCTTTTATCATGTTCGGCGACGTGGAGCTGACCGTCGCCTGCGCCCGCGACCTGCTGGCCAAGTGCCCGGACTTTGACATCATCCTGACCGCCGAGGCCAAGGGCATCCCCCTGGCCTACGAGATGGCCCGCCAGAGCGGCAAGCCCTGGCTGACCGCGCGCAAGGGCGTCAAGCTGTACATGAGCGAGCCGGTGGTCATTGAGGACGAGTCCATCACCACGGCCGGCAAGCAGAAGCTGGTCATCGACAAAAAAGACATCGACGCGATGAACGGCAAGCGCATTTTGATCGTGGACGATGTGATCTCCACCGGCGGCTCGCTCCATGCGCTGGAAACGCTGGCCGCCCGCAGCACCGGCACCGTTGTGGGCTGCTGCGCCGCGCTGGCAGAAGGGGATGCGGCCAAGCGCACCGACATCTTCTTCCTGGAACCCCTGCCGCTGTTTTTCCACTGATCCATGAAACGTAAGCTGGCGGTATTCGGCCTGGTCTTCTCTCTGGCCGAGCTGGCCGCGGCCTACCTGCCGTCGCCGGCCGTCTGGCTGGCGGCGGCTTTTGCGTTGGCGGGGGCGGTCTGGGCCTTTCGGTACCGGAGGGCAAGGGCAGCGGTGCTGCCCTTGATGGCGGCTGTCTGCCTGGGGCTTGGTTGCCATCTGGCTTACCGCGCGCTGGCGGTGCAGCCGGCCCTGGCGCTGGCGGGCCGCACCGTGCAGGTCACGGCGACGGTGCAGACCGACGCCGAGACCTCCTACCAGGAGGACCGGCTGCGCGGCACGCTGCATATCACCGAGCTGGACGGACGGCCCGCCGACCTGCTTGTTTCCTGCGCAAACTTCCCCGGCACGCAGCCCGGCGAGGTCTTTTCTGCCGTGCTGGCGCTGGAGGAGCTGGAGGACGACTCCTACCGCATGGACCGCTATGCCGACGGCGTCTATCTGGCTGCCGACTATCTGGAAGGCTACGCCTACCTGGGCGACAGCAGCGCGCCGGCGTTCTGGCTGTACCGGCTGCGGCGGGCGCTTTCCCGCCGACTGACCACCTGGCTGCCGGCCGAGGAGGGCGGCGTGGAGGCCGCCATGCTCATCGGCGACACCGCCCGCCTGAGCGATACCCAGCAGGAAAACTTCCGCGTGGCGGGCGTGTCCCATCTGCTGGCAGTGTCCGGTCTGCACGTCACGCTGCTGTGCGGCCTGCTTGCGCCGGCGGGGGACCCGCGCAAGCGGTTTTCCCGTCCGCGCATTGCGGGGCAGGCGGCGGTGCTGCTGTTGTACCTGGTGCTGATCGGCTTCCCGGTATCGGCGGTGCGGGCGGGCTTTGTCTATCTGGTGGCGCTGGGCGGCTACTTTTTTGTGCAGCCGCCGGATACGCTCACCTCCATGGGGCTGGCCGCGCTGGTGCTTGGCGTCCAGAACGCCTATTTTGTCTGCGACCTGGGGTTCCAGCTGTCTTTTTCAGCGGTGCTGGGCGTGCAGGCGGCCTCGGCCCTTGCCCGGTGGGAGCGCCGCCGCCTGCCGCCGCAGGACGGCCCCTTGCGGGAAGCCGCCCGCAGGGCGCTGCTGTGGCTGGCGGAGACCCTGCAGGTCACGGTTTTGGCAACGCTGGCCACCATGCCGGTATTGCTGGCCCGCGGCATGACGGTCAGCGGCGTCGGCGTGCTGACCAACCTGCTGGTGGTGTGGATGCTCCAGCCCGCGCTGGTGCTGGGCATCGGGGTGCTGCTGCTCTCGGCTTTGCCGATACTGTCCTTTGCCATGCACGGGCTCAGTTTGGTGCTGGCGCTGTGGCTGCGGGCAATGTGCGCGGTCATTGGCTGGTGCGCCTCGCTGCCGGGGGCGCGGCTGGCGCTGCCCGCCGCCTACACGCTGTTTGTGCTGGCCGTGCTGGGTGTTTTGGCGGCGGTTTTCTGGCGGATGCGAAAATTTGGCTGCTACCTGCCCGCCGCGGCGGTCTGCGCGGTGCTGGCCATCGGGCTGGGCGTCCGCATGGACCGGGACGTGGTGCGCATCGCGGTGGTAGGCACAGCAGGCAACCCCTGCCTGGTGGTCACCCAAAACGGGCAGGCGGCGGTGCTGTTCCGCGGCGGCAGCTCCAACCTGCGGGCGGTGCAGGAATATCTGGACAACGCCGGCGGCCTGCCGCAGACGCTGCTGGTGGACCTGCGCCAGGACCCGCGCGCCATGGAGTTTGACGCCGAAACGGTCATCCCGATGGATTCACTGGACAGCGGCCTTGCCGCGCAGACTGTCCTGGAAGGCGTTACGCTGGAGCTTGTGCACGATCCCGGTGGCAACCTTGCGGTGCTGGACATAAACGGCTATACTGTGGGTATCATGGCGGGCCGCGCCAGGCTGGCGCAGCCGCTTGCACTGAACATCTACTGCGCCGGCGCCAGCTATCCGGACAGCATCGACGCCGACACGGTGATCTATACCTCCCGCGCCGCCGACTGGCTGGAGGAAGCGGACGCCGAACTGCTGTACGGGCCGGAAGAACCGGTGGTGACCATTCGCCCCGGCCGCTCGGCCGCCATAGACGGAGTGAAAGAGTATGCTGTACAGTGAGAACGAACTGAAAAAGCGCCTGAAAGCCGGCTGCGGCATTTTCTATTTCTATGCCTCGGACGAGGCGCTGGTGCGTGACGCAGCCGGCAAGGCTGAACGCGCCCTGCTGGCCGGCGACCCTGAAACGACGGTGCTGCCCGGCCCCACCCCCACGGTGGAGGAGATCGTCATGGCGGCGGGGACCATCTCGTTTTTCGGCGGCAGGCGGCTGGTCAAACTGCCGCTGATCCGCCCCTCCGCCTACTCGGACAAGGACCTGCAGGAGGTCTGCGACACGCTGGCCGACACCGAGAACGCGGTCTTTCTTCTGACCAGCGTGTTCGAGGAGCATTACGGCAAGATCAAGCCCGGCAAGCGGGAACAGAAGCTGATCTCCGCCTGCGAAAAGCTGGGGTACTGCGTCCAGGTGGCCAAGCCCGGCCGCAGCGACCTGCAAAAGCTGCTGCGCACCTGGGCCGGGGAGATGGGGACGACCTTTGCCCCCGGCGCCGACACCCAGCTGCTGGACCGCTGCGGCGAGGACCAGTTTTTGCTGCGCAACGAGGTGGACAAGCTGGCGGCGCTGTCCGGCTACGGCACCGTCACACCGGAGATGGTGCGGGAGCTGGGCACCGTTACGCTGGATGCCGACACCTTTGACATGGTCAAGCTGGTCACCTCCGGCCAGACGGCCAAGGCGCTGCAAAAGCTCAAAGTTCTGCTGGAGCTGCAAAACGACCCCATCCTGATCACCGGCGCACTGATCGGCAACTATCTGGATATTTACCGGGTGTTCCTGGCCCGGCGCAGCCGCCGCCAGCTGGCCGACGCGGCCAAAGACTTCGGCTACACCGGCAAATGGAACTACCGCCTGGGCAACGCCGAGAAAGCCGCCGCACGCTTCAGCCGCGCCCAGCTGGAAAACAGCCTGTGCATCCTGCAGCAGCTGGACCTGGATCTGAAACGCAGCAAGCTGGACAGCGACCTGTTGCTGCAAAAAGCGTTGTGCCAGCTGGCCCTGGCGGGAGGCCGCCGATGAAACTGCAGCTGGACCGCGTGCTGGTGGTGGAGGGCAAGTACGACGCCGCCCGCCTGGCCGGTATTGTGGAAGGGACGATTTTGACCACCGACGGCTTTGCCGTATTCAAGGACAGGGCGATGCAGACGCTGTTCAAGCGCCTGGCCCGGACAAAAGGGCTGATCGTTTTGACCGACTCGGACGCGGCGGGGTTCCGCATCCGCCATTTTGTCACTCGCATCGCGGGGGCGGAGCATGTGGTGCAGGCCTATGTGCCCGCCCTGCCCGGCAAGGAGCCCCGCAAGGCGGAGCCTGGCAAGGAAGGCCTGCTGGGCGTGGAGGGCGTACCCAACGAGGTGATCTTGGCCGGCCTGCGCACCGCCCTGGCCGGCGTGCCGCAGCAGGGCGGCGCCCCGGCGCAGGCGGAACCGATCCTGTACAACGATCTGTACGAGTGGGGGCTTTCCGGCCGGCCGGACTGCGCCGACTTCCGCCGCCGCTTTCTGCGCAAGATCGGCCTGCCGCCGCGGCTGAGCAAAAAAGAACTGCTGGAAGTGCTGAATACCCTGTACACCCGCGACGCCCTGCGGCGGGAGTGCGAGGCGGCAAAACCAAAAGCGAACGCAGAACAGGAGGAAGCCCCGATGACGGAACCCTCAAATGCTCCTGCCCGGAAAATCGCTTTCTGCGGGCTGGTCTGCTCGGAATGCCCGGTCTGGATCGCCACACAGGCTGGCGACAGGGCGGCCATGGCCCGATTGGCGCAGGAATATTCCACGCCGGATTTCGCCTTTGCACCCGATGACATGGTGTGCCGGGGGTGCGATTCTCCCGCGGGGGCCAACGAGAAAATGTGTGCCGGCTGCCCCATGCGGCAGTGCGGCATGGGCCGCGGGCTGCCCCATTGCGCCGTCTGCCCGGACTATCCCTGCCGGACGGTGGAGCAGTACATTCCCGCCGATTCCGACCGCCGCCGGCTGCTGGACAGCCTGGCCGAAGCATACTGAACGGTGCCGGCCGGCAATGCAAACAAACGCCAGGCGGAAGTCCCAACTGCAAAGGGGCTTCCGCCTGGCGTTTTTCCTGCCGTGCAAAGCGGGGCAGGGGAGGGGTCATTTCAGCACGCCGTCCAAAACCTGCTGGCAGTACCAGGGCTTTGGCGCGCAGAATCGCTTGCCGGCCAGACCGGCGAAGGCAGGGTCGGAGATTTTTGCCGGGAAAGCAAGTTCCCAGGCGCACAGGGCCTGATATTTCAGCTTCAGCTCCCGATTGGCAGCGTGGTTGCCGTACTTGGAATCGCCCAGGATCGGGCAGCCGATGCTGGCCAGGTGGGCGCGGATCTGGTGGGTGCGCCCTGTGACCAGTTCCACCTGCAAAAGCGCCAGCCGCCCGCTGACGGCCAGCGTCTCGTAGGCGGTGATGATCTCCCTGGCGCCGGGGCGGGGGCGGTTTACCACCCGCACGATGCCGGCCTCGGCATCCTTGAGCAGATAGTCATGCAGGGTGGCCGCGGGCAGCTGCGGCCGGCCAAAGGTCACGCACAGATACCGCTTGCGCAGCGCGCGGTCCCGGATCAGGCCGGTCAAAAACGCCTCGGCCGCCGGCGTTTTGGCCAGCAGTACCAGCCCGCTGGTGCCGGTGTCCAGCCGGTGGCAGAGCCGGGGCGGGCGGGCGGCGTCCCAGCGGCCGGCGTCGTACAGCGTCTTGCACACGCGGTTTACCAGCGTGTCGGCGTCCGGGCCTTCCACCGGGATGCCGGCGGGTTTGTTGGCAACGATCAGATCGTCGTTTTCGTACACAAATTCAGCCGGGCGCAGGCCGGCGAACGCTGGACCCTGGCGCGGCGCTTCGCCCAGCTGCTCGTCGGTCAGATACAGGCGGATAACGTCGCCGTTCTGCACGCGGGTGGCAAGCGGCTGCTTTTTGCCGTTGAGCTTGATCTTGTTCTCCCGCAGGGCCTTGTTCAGCCGCCCGATGCCCAGCGCCGGGTACTGCTGGGCCAGGTACTTGTCCAGCCGTACCGGCAGCAGGCTTTTTACATGGATCTCTCTCACTTTTGTATCGTCTCCAACTCTTTGTCCCACAGCACGGTGGCGTCGTCGATGTCCAGCGTGACCATCAGCCAGCCGGGGTCGCTGTCGTCAAACCCGGTGATGGCGTATTCGATCCCGTCCGCCGCAATGGCGGCGGCGTTTTCCAGCTTTGCGCGGGTAAAGGGGGCGTCGGCAAAGCAGACGGTCTTTTTGGTGCTGTCCAGCACGCCGCGGTTCCACAGCTGGTCGGTATAATCGGCCAGGCGCAGGGGATAGTTCTCGTCATAGCGGGTGCACAGCGCGTCGCCGGCAAAATCCTGCATGCCGGGGGCGATCACATACCACCGGCAGCTGCCGTCGGCCGAGCGCACCTCGCCGCACCAGGCGGCGTCCTTCACCGGCTCCACCGCCTGCAAAAACGCGGTCTCGTCCCGGAACAGGTACAGGCTGCCGGCGTCCGCCCTGCCTTCTGCCAGCTTCGCCAGCGCGGACTGGCGCGCAGCGTCCAGCGCGCCGGCGTCGTAGCGGGCGGCAAAGGGGTCGTTGGTGGTCATGCCGTTGTCGGCGGCGTACAGCGCCAGGTGCAGCGCGTCGTCCTGGATGCCGTTCAGCGAGATGATGTGCTCATAGCGGGATGCGGCTTCCTGCCAGAAGCTGCTCTCCAGCCCGGAGGGGAAAGCCTGCTGCTGTTGCGCTTCCGCCATGGCCTGGCTGCGCTGCACAAGGCCGGGGGAAATATCCCACACCTGCACCGCCGCCAGCAGCACCGCGGCTGCGACCGGCGCGCCCCGCCAGCGCCGCGGCACGGCCCGCACCAGCCAGACAAAGGCCGTGAGCAAAAGCAGGTAATAGACCGGCCAGAACATCCGCCCGCCGGAGCGGAACACCGAGCAAAGCTGCAAAAGCGGCCCCGGCAGCGGCAGTTCCAGCAGCGTGGCGCCGTTTGCCGTCACCACATTGCTTACGGCAAACAGCGTTAAGATCAGGCAGACGATGCCCAGCATCCAGTGGCGGCGGGCCAGCCCACGCAGCCCCAGCCGGCGCTGCAATGCCAATATAAACGCGGCCGCCGGCAGGGCGACCAATACGCCCAGCCCCAGGTAGGCAAAGGCGTCGTAGTTGCCGCCCACCTGGTTCTGCACCGGAAGCAGCCGGCTCCAGACAGTGCCGTTTACGCCCGCCGGGTTCCACAGCGCGTTCAGGTTCAAGCCGAAATAGCCGTACAGCGCGTCGCTGCCGCCGGAGGCGCTGCCATAAAGCAGGCCGAACGCCCACCCGGCCGCGGCGGTGGCAGCCAGATCGCCGGCCAGGTACAGCGCAGGCCTTGCCCACCGGCGGTTTGCGGCGGCGTATTCCACCAGCAGCGCCAGCGTGACGGCATAGGTCATGGGCAGGAAGTAGGGGTGGATGGTGACGGCTGCCACGTTCAGCAAAAACAGCCCCGGCCCCGGCATCCGACCCTGCCGCCGGCAGCGGAAATACCAGTACAGCGCGGCCAGGATAAAGAACTGCGCCCCCAGCGCGGTGTGGCGGATGGCCCGCTCAAACAGCACAGGGCTTGTGACGAACAAAACGTCCCCCAGCAGCGGCAGCGCCACGCCCGGAACAAACAGCCCGGTCAAGAGCGCCCCGAACGCCCCCTGCAGGAAAAACGCCAGCAGCGTGAACCAGCCGAAATACTGGAAGGTGTCCGGCAGGACAGGGGACAGCAGCCGGAACAGGGCCGCAAACAGCGGGACCGAGTCGGTATACGCGACGCTGAGCCCATCGGGAAAATTGATGTTTTGGGCGATGCACAGCGGGAAGCCGAGCTCGCTTTGCCGGTAGAACAGCCAGCCGGCGTAATGCTGCTGGATGTCCTTCTCGATATAGCCTCCGCGGCAGAAGGCGTCGTTGGTCACGTCCAGCGGAGCCGCGCCATAGACCAAAAGGAAGGCCAGCGCCCCCAGCGCGCCCCCCAGCAAAAACAGCGCAAGCGTGCGGCGCTGCGCTGCCGTATGTTCTGTGTGCATGGGCGGGACCTCCTGGTGCGATGGTTTTGCGGCGTCCGCCGCGTCCGCATTGTGTTTTCTGCTGCTATTTTACCACAAACCTGCCCGCTTGCCTACCGCCCGGCAAAAACGAGCAACAGAGATTTGACAAAGCCCGCCGCCGCGTTGTACAATAAGCCGGTAAGCCGCCATGGCGGAACTGGCAGACGCAAGGGACTTAAAATCCCTCGCTGGCAACAGCGTACCGGTTCGATCCCGGTTGGCGGCATGGAAAAATACGCGGCAAAGCAATTTTGCCGCGTATTTTTATGCGGCAGGGCAGGGGGAAAAGGGAAAAGTCCACCGCAATTCTTTGAAAAAAGTGAGAAAATACTTGTAACTTGCTGCTGTTTCGAGTATACTTTAATGTATGTCTGACACTGCATATTGTGTATTTGTATCCAGGGAGGGCGCGCACGATATACAAGAGAACGACGAACTATGATTGAGGGGGAAGCGCTATGGCGGAATATCGCAGCATGAGCAAGTCGGAGCTGGAAACCGAGAAAGCAAAGCTGGAAAAAAAGTATAACGAATTCAAAGCCAAGGGACTGAAACTGAATATGGCCCGCGGCAAGCCGGGCCCGCACCAGATGGATCTGGCCATGGACCTGTTCAAGACCACCGACTACACGGCGGAGGATGGGACCGACGCCCGCAACTATGGCAATCTGGAGGGGCTTTACGAGGCCCGCCAGCTGTTTGGTGATGTGATGGGCGTTCGGCCGGAGAATGTTTTTGTGGGCGGCAATTCCAGCCTGCAGCTGATGTATTTCCTGGTCAGCATCGGTTACACTTTCGGTTTCCCGGAGTCGGAATGTCCCTGGTCGCAGGTGGATCACCCCAAGTTCCTTTGCCCGGTGCCCGGTTACGACCGCCATTTCCGCATCACGGAGGAATTCGGCATTGACATGATCAACGTCCCCATGACGCCGGAAGGCCCCGACATGGATATGGTGGAGAAGCTCGTCGCCGAGGATCCCACCATCAAGGGCATTTGGTGCGTGCCGCAGTATTCCAACCCGGACGGCTACACTTACAGCGACGAGACGGTGCGCCGATTCGCCGCGATGAAAACCGCGGCCCCGGATTTCAAGATCTTCTGGGACGAGGCGTATATCGTCCATCACCTGACCACCGAGATCATCGAGACCCCCGTGCTGCTGGAAGAAAGCAAAAAGTACGGCAACGAGGACAGGGTCTTCATGTTCACCTCTACCAGCAAGATCACCTTCCCCGGCGCGGGCGTCTCGGCGTTGGCCTGCAGCGACAATATGATGAAGTATGTCTGCAAGCGGTTCGAAGTCATGATCATCAGCTATGACAAGATGAACCAGCTGCGCCATGTCCGTTTCCTCAAAAACAAGGCGGGCGTGCTGGCTCACATGCTCAAGCACCGCCGCCGTCTGGTGCCCTGCTTTGACGCGGTAAAGACCACCTTTGCCCAAAAGCTGACTCCCTGCGGCGATATTGCCCACTGGACTAACCCCAAGGGCGGGTATTTTATCAGCCTGTATGTCATGCCCGGCTGCGCGAAGCGTGTCGCCCAGCTGTGCAAGGACGCCGGCCTGGTACTGACCGGCGCCGGCGCGGCGTACCCCTACGGGCGCGATCCGGAGGATTCGCACCTGCGCATTGCGCCGACCTATCCCAGCCTGAGCGAAGTGGAACAGGCTTCGGAGCTGCTGACGGTCTGCGTGCGCCTTGCTGTGGTTGAAAAGCTGCTGGCAGAGGCCGAGTGAGCTTTCAAAAAATAAAATAGAAGTCCCGCCCGCGCTTGCGCGGGCGAAATTTTGGAGGTACGTATGAGCAGAAAAGGCAGGGCATGGCATTTTATTGTCGTGGCAATTCTGATCGTCGTGTTTGCCTTGACGTCGCTGATCGGCGTCAGCTACCAGTATGGCGATGTCAAGACCACCTACATCAAGGGCGTGTCGGACATCCGTTTCGGCATTGATATCCGCGGCGGCGTGGACGTGACGTTTATGCCCGCGGACGATATGGACGCGACGCAGGAACAACTCCAGGCCGCGCAGACGGTCATCAACGACCGCCTGGTCGGGCTGGGCATTACCGACTACGAGAGCTACATCGACGCCAACCGGGACCGGATCATCGTCCGCTTCCCCTGGCGCAGCGACGAGACGAGCTTTGACCCGCAGCAGGCCATCGACGAGATCGGCACCACGGCAGAGCTTGAATTCCGCGAGGGCAGCACGGCGGACGGTACCCTGATCCTGACGGGCGATCAGGTCGAATCAGCCTCTCCCATTGCCGACCAGTCCGGCAATTTCATGGTCGAGCTTTCCTTCAACGATCAGGGCGCCGAGGCGTTTGCAGAGGCCACCACCCGCCTGTCTGAGGAAAACGGCGTTATCAGCATCTGGCTGGACGGCGAGAACATCAGCACCGCCACCGTCAACGAGCCGATCACGAACGGCGACGCGGTCATTGAGAGCAATGCCAACGGCGGGTTCACTGCCGAGGAAGTCCAGACGCTTGCCAACCAGATCAACTCCGGTGCGCTGCCGTTTGCGCTTTCGGCCGAGAGCTTCTCCACCATCAGCCCGACGCTGGGCTCCCGCAGCCTGGATGTTATGGTGATGGCCGGCATCATCGCCTTTATCGTCGTTGCGATCCTGATGATCATCCGGTACCGCCTGCCCGGCGTGCTGTCGGTCATCTCTCTGCTGGGTCAGGTCACCGCCACCCTGGCGGTGGTATCCGGCTATTTTGCCGTGTTCCCGGGCACGACGCTGACGCTGCCCGGTATCGCCGGTATCATCCTTGGCATCGGCATGGGCGTTGACGCCAACGTGATCACGGCGGAGCGCATCCGCGAGGAGCTTGCCAAGGGCAAGAGCCTGGACGGCGCCATCTCCAGCGGCTTCCGGATGGGTCTTGCGCCGGTGGTCGACGGCAACGTGACCATCGTCATCGTCGCCGCCATCCTGATGGGCGCGTTTGGCCCCACCGACGGGTTCTGGGCCCGGGTGTTCTCGCCGATCTTTACCTGGTTCGGCGCGTCTACGGCCGGCACGGTCTATTCCTTCGGCTTTACCTTGCTGACCGGCGTTATCCTCAACTTCGTCTTTGGCGTCTGGGCGACCCGCGTGATGATCCGCGGCGCTTCGCGTCTGAAGGCGCTGCGCAACCCCTGGCTGTACGGCGGCGAGAAGGACCCGGCAAAGGTCTGGAAAACGCCGAAGATCAATTTTGTCGGCGCGCGCAAAAAGTTCTATACCATTTCCTGCGCTTTGGTCGTTGTGGTGCTGGTGTTTGCCGGCGTATTCGGCGTTTCGATGGACGTGGAGTTCAAGGGCGGCGCCATGGTCACGCTGGGGTACCAGGGCGAAGCGGATTTGAACGAAGTGCAGTCCGCAGTGGAATCCACGCTGGGTATCTCTGACACGACGGTGCAGACCGGTACGGATATTTCCGGCGCGCAGACGCTGACCATCACCATGCCCGGCAGCAACACGCTGACGACGGACGATCTGGACGCGCTGATGACGGACTTGAACGCGCAGTTCCCGGAGAATTCCTTTGTGCAGAACGAGGTCAGCAATGTGGACGCGACCATCGGCAACGAGTTCTTTGTCAAGAGCATCGTGGCCGTGGCGGCTGCCTGCGTGCTGATCCTGATTTACATCGCTTTCCGTTTCCGCAAGATCGGCGGCTGGCCGGCCGGTTGCATGGCCATTGTGGCGCTGCTGCACGACATGTTCGTGGTGTTCGGCGTGTTCGTCATTTTCCGCATCCCCCTGAACGGCAACTTCATTGCCGCCATGCTGACGATCCTGGGCTACTCCATCAACGACACTGTCGTCATCTACGACCGTATCCGCGAGAATACGGCGCTGTACGGCAAAAAGATGCCCCTGGCGGAGCTTGTCAACCTTTCGATCAACCAGAGCTTCTCCCGGTCGCTGATGACATCTGTCACCACCTGCATCGCGCTGGCGATCGTCTGCGTCGTGGCGACGGTATTCCAGATCGAAAGCATCTTTACCTTTGCGATGCCGCTGATGTTCGGCATGATCAGCGGTGTGTACAGCACCATGTGCATCGCAACCCAGCTGTGGGTCGACTGGAAAAACCGCGGCGGCAAATCCGCGCAGCGCCCCAAAAAAGCTGTGCAGTAAACGATTGACAGGAGGAAATCCAGGATGAAGTGTCCGTTTTGTGGTGCGATCGACTCAAAGGTGATCGACTCCCGCCCGACCGAGGACGGCGAAAAGATCCGCCGCCGCAGAGAATGCCTGAGCTGCAAAAAGCGCTTTACCACCTATGAGATCGTGGAGACCGTCCCCCTGATGGTCATCAAGCGGGACCACTCGCGCGAAGCGTTCGACCGGCAGAAGCTGCTGAACGGCATGCTGCGCGCCTGCGAAAAGCGGCCGGTCAGCTATCAGCAGCTGGACGGCGCGGTCAGCAACATTGAGCAGACGCTGCTCAACTCCTACGAGCGGGAGATCACGTCGATGTATATCGGCGAGCTTGCTATGGAGCAGCTCAAGCATATCGACGACGTTGCCTATGTCCGGTTTGCGTCGGTCTACCGTCAGTTCAGCGATGTGAACACCTTTATGGAAGAATTGAAGGACATGTTGGACAGCCGCTCAAAAAGCAGCGAGAAATGATGCCTGCAGCTGCTCCAGCTGCTCGGTCACCCGGGCGGTCTCCACGCCCAGGTCGGCCAGGTTGTCCTGCTGCGCATAGTCGGCGATCAGCGCCAGCGATTCGTTGATCTCGTCCAGCAGGCTGCGCCGCACAAGCAGGTACAGCAGTCGGCTGTCGGCCCGGCAGTCCTCTGCGGCCTGGCGGTAAATGGTCCTTGCGGTCTCGAACTGGCCGTCCTGCGCCGAGCGATAGGCCTGCTGGACCTGGCGCTGCGTCCGGTCGGTACTTTGCCGGACGAACCTGCCCGAGAAAAACACAACGGCTCCCACGGCGAGCAGGAGAAGGACTGCGTAAAAATTGCGTTTCATGCGGTCGACCTCTTTCTGTTGAACTTGCTGGACCTGCCTGGAGGGCGGGCGCGCCGAAAACGGCAGGCCCTGCCGTTCCCCAAATTTTTCTGTACGATCCGGAAATCCCAACTTGTCAGCCGCCCTTCGGGGCGGCTTTTTTTGGTATCAGCAGAGTGCGCTGATCGTTGGCGAACAGCGCAAGGACGTCCTTTTGCTGCAGCCCCTTCTGTGCCAGCAGGTTGGCCAGCCAGGCGTTGTCGTAGTGCAGCGCCTGAAGATTGTCCGTATAAACGTGCCGGTCGATCAGGATCGGCAGCAGCGGCGCTTCCTGGCCCTGTTCCGGTTTGCGGGCAACGCTCAGGCTGCCGTTGGATTCCACCACGCCCCACAGGACCTCCTCGGGCGAAAAGACCTCGGCGCTGCGCAGAGATTCGGCCAGGTCGTTTGGCGTGATGCGGAGGTGGCTGAGCGCTTTCTCGTCGATCTGCCCGTTTCGGATGACGGTGACAGGCTTGCCAAACAGCAGCCGCGCGTAGGATGGCAGATACCAGGCCAGCGTCGAGTTCAAAATCTCCAGGGCGCTCAACAGCAGGATGGGGATCAGGCTGGACAGCAGCGGGAGTTCCGGCTCCTCAATGCAGATGGAGGCCACGTTGGAGATCAGGAAGGTGGTGACCAGCTCCGAGGGCTGCAGTTCGGCAAGCTGCCGTTTGCCCATCAGGCGGAGCGCGGCGATGGCGATCACATAAATAACGCAGGTTCGGGTGACAGAGGACAGCATGATAACACCTCGCTGATAATTTGGCGGAAACCGGCAACACTATATCTGCCCGCATATAAGAGAAACGTTGGGCAGGGGAGGGATGGCGTTGCCGTCGCAAAAACTGAGCAGCTCGCTGCAGGAAAACCTTTCCCGTCTGGACAGCATTTTTGGCTCGTCCGCGGACTTTTATACGAAAGCGATCACGCTGGGGGACATCCCCTGCGCCATTGCGCTGTTTACCGGCATTTCCTCGCCGGAAAAGCTGTGGGTCATGGCGCTGGACGCGCTCCAGCGCAGCCCGGCGCCGGTCACGGACGGGCGGTCTCTGCTGGAGTACCTTTTGAACCGCTGCGCGATCCCTGCCGAGAGCGCGGCGATTACCGACATGACCGATCTGACGGAAAAGCTTTCCAATGGGATGTCCGTTCTGCTGATCGAGGGCTGCGGCGGGGCGTTGGCGGTCTCCACCCAGGAGATGCCGCAGCGCGCCGTCGGCCAGCCCAACGGGGAGGGGGACATCCGCGGTTCGCAGGAAGCCTTCACGGAGCTTTTGCGAAACAACGTATCCCTGCTTCGCCGCCAGTTTCGCACAGAGACTTTTGTTGCGGAGATCCACACGGCAAAGACCCGGGCAAAAACCGAATACGCGCTGTGCTATGACAAACGCTACGCGCCGCCTGAGCTGATCGACTCGCTGCACGAAAAACTGCAGCGGGTCCGGATCCCGATCCTGCTGGACAGCGCGTACTTTGCATCCTTTTTGAAGCAGGACAAGCTGAATCTTTTCCCGGCAGCCGCCTATACCGAGCGGCCCGCCACCGCCTGCGCCAGACTGTGCGAGGGCAAAGCCGTGATCCTGGTGGCGGGCAGCCCCACCGCCATGGTGGTGCCCAGCTTTTTCAGCGAACATTTTGAAAGCCTGGACGACTATTCCTCCGGCGCAGTTTTTGCGGGCATGATCCGGATCCTGAAGTATATCGCGTTTCTGCTGTCGGTGTTCGGGCCGGGGCTTTATGTCATGGCGGTCGAATTTGCCCCGGAGACGATCCCGATCGAGCTGCTGGCCAAGCTGGCGCAGGCAGAGGCGGCCACGCCGCTGCCGCTGATGCTGGAAATGCTGGCCGTTACGCTTTTGCTGGAGATCGTCCGGGAGGCGGGCCTGCGCGCGCCGAAGTCCATCGGGCACACGGTCAGCCTTGTGGGGGCGCTGATTTTGGGCGAGACGGCGGTTTCGGCGGGCATCATCAGCACGCCGGTGCTGACGATGGCCGCGGCTGCGACGGTGGCCACGCTGGCGGTGCCTTCGCTGTACGAACAGTCGATCCTGTTCCGTTTTATCGTTATTGTGCTGGCCGGCGCGTTTGGGCTGCCGGGGCTTGCCTGCGGCGCTGTGGTCCTGCTGGCCATGGCCTGCGGCACAGAACCGTTTGGATACGATTATCTTTATCCGCTGATGCCGCCCGGCCCGGCCGCCTGGCACGACGGCGTTGTGCGGGCGATCTGGAGCGCGCTGGCCAGGAAAGGGTATGTGGTGGATGGCAATGAAAGGAAATGACCCAAGCCTGTTTGGGGCGCTGCTGCTCAGCATGTTTGTGCACACCCTGCTGCGGTCGCAGACGCTGTTCTGGACGCGGGCGGGATTGCTGACGATGCTGCCCGGTATCCTGGTCTCGGCGCTGGGCGGGATCGTGTTCGCGCATGCATGGCCCCGGGCGCGGGGACGGGCCGCGGGGGCGCTGTTCGCTCTGCTGCTTGCTTTTGGCGCGGCGCTGGAGATATTGAACCTTTGGCGGCTGTACACGGCGGTCTACCCGGATGCGGTCAGCCTGTTTGGTATCTGCCTGACGGTGGTGATCCCGGTGCTTTACCTGCGCCGTGTGTCCGCCGTGGCGCAGACGGCCAATGTGGTGCTGGGACTGATGATCGCGGCGGGGCTGGTGCTGCTGCTGTCCGTCTCCGGGCGGTTGCGGGTGGTCAACCTTCAAACCGACGTGACGGACGCGGCGTCCCTGCAGACGGCTTTCAGCGCGCAGTGCGTTCTTTATCCGGAACTTTTGCTGCCGGCGCTGTGGCCGGACAGCGCCAAGCGCGGCAGGCACACGATCCTGCGCCTTGCCGCGCTTGGCGGGCTGTTCAATGTGGGGGTGCATCTGCTGCTGGAGCTTTTCTTCGGCGCGGCCATGCCGGAGGCGCTGAACCCGGTGCACCAGGCGGCCCGCGGCGGGAACCTTTCCATCTTTGACCGGCTGGAATGGCTTCAGTTGATCGTCTGGACCATGGCGGTCTCGGTCAAGCTGGGGCTGTATTTTTATGCCGGGACCCGACTGACGGGGGGCAGGGGGATCAACGAGAACAACCTGAATGGACTGCCGCATTTTGTGGCGTGCGGGGCGGCGCTGGTGGCACTCTGCGCCGTGCTTCAGCGCTATCTGGATCTGTCTGCGGCGGCGCGACTGCAGAATAGGGCCGTGTGGGGATTTGCCGCCCTGGTGGCGGTCACGGGAGGCATAAGATGGCTTTTGGGAAAACGGGCAGGGCCGGCATCCTGAGCGGCGCGGCTCTTGCCGCGGCATTGCTGCTCAGCGGCTGCGCCGGGAAACCTTTGATCGAGCGGGAGATCGTCCGCGCAGTCTTTTTTGCCCATGACGGCGGCAAATACCAGGCGGTGCTCCTGCTGCAGGACCAGCAGAGCGAGGAGACCAACGCATACCGGACGGCGGACGGGGAAGGCCGGACGGCGCCGCAGGCGCTGGCGGATGCGGCGCAGGGACTGGACGGGACGATTTTTTACGGGGCCATGGATACGGTCGCCGTTCCGCCCGACACCGGCTGGGAGGAACTTTGGACGCTGACCGAGCTGATCGGCGACAGCGCCCAGCCCTCGCCCGAGATCTCGCTGTTCATGCTGGACGCCCGCAGCGCGGACCGGCTGATCGAGACGGCGGGGGAGCTGTATGACGAGATGCAGCAGTGCGGGCAGCGCTACGGCGTCCACTGCGGCATGGAGGCCGTCCGCGCCCAGAGCGATGTGGCGGCGCTGCCCTGCTGGCAGGGCAGCGGCTATGGGTTTGCGGTGTTGCCCAAGGGCGGCCGGCCGCTGCGCTATACGGAGCAGCTGCGGGCTCAGCTGACGGCTGCCCTGTGCGGGCAGGCCGACCGGCTGGACGTGCTGATGGCCGACGCGGGGATCTCCTGCCAGGCGGGTCTTGCGGTCAGCTTCCGGGCGACTGCGCAGAAACTCCAGGTTACACTGCGATTATCGGACGCAAAGCTGGCGGCGCTGTCGCAAAATCAGCCGGACGATCAGAAGGCGCTGCAGCAGGCTTTGCAAACCGCGCTGCAGGAAGCGTTTGCCCAGCTGACGGCGGATGTACAGCAGTCCGGGACCGATCCGTTCCGGTTCCTTTTCTGGTCCCAATGCCTTTGGGGGCCGGAAGCCAGGGCGCTTCCCGCGGAACTGGAAGTGGAATTCGCCTGAACCGGCGCGGACAGGCGCACAGATACAAAAGCAACCGCAGGGCGGTCCGGCATGGTTTGGCCGAACTGCCCTGCGGTTGCTGCTTGGTTTAAATTCAGCTGAGGGTGGTGGGACGGATCAGGTTCAGAACGTGGTTGTCCGTCAGGAAAGTCTGGAAATTGTACAGGATCAGGATCTGGTCGTATCCCTCCTGCTCGATCAGCGAATCCAGGCCGTAAGAATAGCCGCGGAAATCCACCACGCCGATCTTGGCATAGTTAGCGGTCAGATACGGCATAAAGCTGTTGGCGTAACTGTCCTTTACCACCAGGATGGAACCTTCGCCGTCGCCTTCGATCACCGAATATCCGTTGTTGCCGCCCAAAAACGCTCCGTACTTATCGCGGGTGTCAAATTTGGAAGTGTCCACCATGGTGGTCGTCTGCACAGAGGTGAAAGCGGCCTCGCCCGTGGGCTGATAAATGGTCATGGGATTGTCCAGCGGGTACCAGGTGATGTGGTCCGGCCGGGCGTTCCACCACCGGGTGGCGGAGTAGTGCGTGCCGTAAAAGCCGGTTACCTCGGCGGATTCGTGCGCGGCGGTATCAAACGGCGTCAGGCCCTTGCCGGCACAAAACTGCTCGTAGGCCACGTAGGCGCCGTGGGTCGTCCAGTGGTGGTCCGTTTTGAAATAGAGATATTCGTCGCGGCGGGCGGTATAGGTCTCCCGCAGGTCGATCACGTCGGCATAGGGGGAGACGGCGGCAAAAATCTGGTCCAGCATGGCGTTTTCGTCCATCATGGGGGCGCTCGCCGGAAGCTGGTCGGCGTAGATCACGCTGGCCGACGGGGCAAGCAGGAACGTCACGCAGTCGGGATATTTCTGCGCAAACTGCGCCACATAGTCGGTGTTCTTATCCAGCTGCGCGGTATCCGGCGTGCCGAAATGTTTGGTGAACATCCAGTGGTCGCCGCCCAGCAGAATGTTGCTCTGCTCCGCTTTCTGCAGGGCCAGCGTGCTGACGTCGCTTTGCAGGTCGATCCAGCCGTCCCGGAAAGCGACCTGATCCTGCAGGTATTCGGCAAAGCCGCTGGTCCAGCTGCCGTCCAGAAGGCCCTGCCACGAAAAAGAGGGCATCTGCGCCAGCTGGCGGTTTTCCAGCTCCGAGACCGTCCGTTTCGGCCAGAACAGATTTACTGCAGAAAAGCCGAACAGCAGCACAAAAAACAGGATCAAGGCAGGGTATCCGCGGGAAGCCTTTCGTTCCCGGGCGCGGTAAACGTACTTCATCAGGCAGACCCCCTTTTAGAAATTGGCATACAGCGGCGAGTTGTTGGTGGAAGCGACGACAAACGCCACCGAAAGCACCATAACAGCGGCAAGAACGACCAGGCGCACCGGGGTGTGCCGCTTGGCCCATTGCCAGAAACGGCCGGGCAGGGCGGTGGAGCACAGGATGCCAAGGATAAGCAGCACGCCGTAATTGCGCAGATAATACAGCGGCGAGATGCCGCCGGAAGGCAGGAACAGCCGGCTCATCAAAAGCGGCAGGGCGGCGCCCTCCACGTTTGCCGTAAAGATGCCCCAGCCAAGCACCACAAAGAACAGGGTGTAAATGTGCGGCCAGACGCGGCCTTTTTTCAGATATTTCAGCAAAAAGACCTTCTCGACGGTAAGCAGAACAAAATAGTAAAGGCCCCAGCAAATAAAGTTCCAGTTGGCGCCGTGCCAGATCCCCGTCAGCGCCCAGACCACCAGCATATTGAGAAGCTGACGCGGCAGGCCGCGGCGGTTGCCGCCCAGGGGGATGTAGACATAATCCCGGAACCAGGACGACAGAGAAATGTGCCACCGGCGCCAGAACTCGGTGATGCTGGAGGAGATATAGGGCAGATCGAAGTTGGCGGGGCAGTCAAAGCCCATCATTTTGCTCAGACCGTTGCTCATCTCGGAATAGCCGGCAAAATCAAAATACAGCTGCAGCGAGTAGGCAAGGATGCCAAGCCAGGCCAGCGGCGTGGAAACGTTGGCAAGGCCCACATCCTGCGAGAGCAGGTCGCTCCACAAGGCGCCGATGGAGTCTGCCAGGATCACCTTTTTGGCAAGGCCAAACACGAACATCTCGGCGCCGGCCTCGATCTGCGCGGCGCTGTACCGGTTCTTATAGGTGTGCAGGGCAGGGGCCAGGTCGCGGTATTTTACAATGGGGCCGACCAGAAGCTGCGGGAACAGGATCACATAGGTGGCGAAGGTGAAGGGGTTGCGCTCCGGCTCTGTTTTGCCGGTGTAAACGTCGGCAATATAGCTGATCAGCTTGAAGATATAATAGCTGATACCCAGCGGCAGCACATTGAAGAAAGACAGCGTCGACAGGTTGGCGGAGGCGATCTGGTTGAAGATCTCGATCAGGAAATTGGTGTATTTGAAAAATACAAGAGCCGCCAGGCTGAGCGCGATGGGAAGGACCAGGCACAGCACGCGGGCCGCCCGCCCTTTGGCGCGCGCCAGCAAAAGACCGAACAGATAATTGACCGCGATCAGTACCAGGATCAGCGGCAGGTACTGTACGCCGCCCCAACAGTAGAAAAGGACGCTTTCCAGCAGAAGGACGGCGTTTTTTGCCCGCCCCGGCACAAGATAATACAATAACAGCGCAGCAGGCAAAAAACAAAACAGAAAAGCGACGCTGTTAAATACCAGACCCTGGGAGTCCACGGCATGACCTCCTTACGAAACAGCAGGCCGTTACCCAAAACAGCGGGTAGCGGCCTGCCGGCAGGCAGCCGCACCGGGCAGCTGCGTTCCTTTGATTATGGATAAAAAGACGGGGGATAAGGCCGCTCAGGCAAGAGCCTCCTGAATGGCGGCGTCGATCTCGGAATAATCGGGGCCTTCCACGCCGGAAATGACCATTACCACAATGTTGCCGCTGGACGTGATGCGGGCATCCTGCGCCTTGGCGACCTTGGCGGCCTCGTCGGCGTACAGGGTGCTGGTCATGGTGCCGCGGTAAGCCTCAAGCTCGGCAAGCACGGTGTCGACGGCGCCGTCCTTGACCTGGGCGGCGAACACCAGGGCGCAGTCGGACTGATTGTTGGTGACGTCGCCCTGGAAAGCAACGATATTGTCCGGCGTCAGGCCCATGTCATTTTCCAGCGAGAAATCGTCGATCACGCGGGGGTTGGGGACCTCGTTCACGGCCTCGATGGCGGAGACGATGGCGGCCAGTTTTTCGGTGTCGGCGGTGTCGGCCGCAGTTTCCGAGGAATCCGCGGCGCTGCTGCTGGAAGCGTCCTGGCCGGGATCCGCCGCGCTCTGAGAGCTGGAAGCGTCGGAGCTGACCGGGGCAGAGGACGAAGAACTGCTGCCGCAGCCAGCCAGCATGGCGGCGCAGAGAGACACGGCACAAAGCATGCAGACCAGTTTTTTCATTTGTATTTCCTCCAAAAGTCAATGATTTCAGGCAGTGTTTTTAGTATGTGGGATACGGCCCGAAACATGCACCGGAAGCCCGGCGCACGGGGGATCCGTTCCGCGCTCCCTGGCTGGCAGGGAATATTTATAGGATACACTATTCCACCTCTTTTTTCAAGCCCCGGCACCTGTAAAATCGTCGCGCCAACCCCCGCCCTGCGCGCGGTTTCGGCTGTCCTTGACAAGGGGGCCGCCCCGGTTATACAATTCAGGCAGAAAGCCGGGAAGGAGGCCGTTTTGCGGGAGATGGACAGCAGGAAAGTGGCGCGCCTGGGGGTTTTGTTTGCCCTGGCGCTGGTGCTCTCGTTGGCCGAGTCGGCCATTGCGCCGATGCTTGGCCTGATGCCGGCCATGAAGCTGGGGCTGGCCAATATCGTTGTAATGTACGCGCTGCTTTTTCTCGGGCGCGGTCAGGCTTATACGCTGGTAGTGCTGAAAGCGCTGTTCGGCTTTTTGACCCGCGGGTTCACCGCGGGGGCGCTTTCTTTCCTTGGGGGGACGCTGTCGTTCTTTGTCATGTGTCTGCTGCTTTTGTGGCCGGGGGAGATCAGCGGATACCTGTTTTCCGCCTGCGGCGCGCTTGCGCACAACCTTGGCCAGCTGGCGGGGGCGGCGGTTTTGCTCTCCAGCGGGGCGGCGCTTGGGTATGCCCCGATTTTGATGATAGCCGGTCTTATTGTGGGCGGGATCACCTGGTGGATTTTAAGGGCTCTTTTGCCATATTTCTCCCGTATTTCACCAAAAAGCGGAAAAGGGACGCCCTATCAAAAATTAAGATAAAATCTTAAAAAAATATAAAATTCCATTGACTTTCCGGCGCAAAGGGGCTATACTAAACACAAGGCAATTGCTGTATGCCGGGCCGCGGCCCATGGTGCTGCTGCACCGGGGCTGCAGCGTTCCAATTACAAACCATATCAGGAGGTTAACGAGTATGACCAAGTATGTTTGCACCATCTGCGGCTACATCGCCGAAGGTTCCATCCCCGAGTTCTGCCCTGTCTGCAAGGCGCCCGCTTCCAAGTTCATTGAGAAGAAGGACAACTCCTACGTCACCGAGCATGTGGTCGGCATCGCCAAGGATGCCCCGCAGGAGATCATCGACGGCCTGCGCGAGAACTTCAACGGCGAGTGCAGCGAGGTCGGCATGTACCTAGCAATGAGCCGCGTCGCCGACCGCGAGGGCTACCCCGAGATCGCCGAGGCCTGGAAGCGCTACGCTTTTGAGGAGGCCGAGCACGCCGCCAAGTTTGCCGAGCTGCTGGGCGAGGTCCTGACCGACAGCACCGAGAAGAACCTGCGCATGCGCGTGGACGCCGAGTGCGGCGCCTGCTCCGGCAAGATGGACCTGGCCAAGAAGGCCAAGGAGCTGAATCTGGATGCCATCCACGACACCGTCCACGAGATGGCCAAGGACGAAGCCCGTCACGGCCGCGGCATGCAGGGCCTGCTGGACCGCTACTTCAAGGGCTGATCCAGTCTGAACTGAAGCACCATTGACAGGGCCGGGGCCCGGATCGAACGATCCGGACCCCGGCTTTTTCTGCGTGCATTTCACAGGCGGCGGCAGATGGCGCGGGCAAAAAATAAAAACTGCCCGCACATTTTGCGGCGCTGGCTCGTTATACAAAATAAAGGCGGAACAAAGACCGGCAGGGAAGGAGGGACGCGCCATGCAGGAGGATCTGGCGGCACAGTACGAGAAGCTGTACCGCTACTGCTATTTCCGCGTCCGCGACGCCGATCTGGCCGAGGATCTGACGCAGGAGGCCTTCCTGCGCTATTACCGCCAGGACGAGGGCAAGCGGCAGGCCGGCGGGATGGCTTACCTGTACGGGATCGCCCGGAACCTGTGTACCGACGCGTTCCGCCGGCGGCCTGCGCAGCCGCTGGACGACCGGCTGCCGGCGGCGGACTGCCTGGCGGACACAGACCGCACCCTTGCGCTGCGCCAGGCCATTGCCGGCCTGCCTGCCGACCAGCAGGAGATCCTGCTGCTGCGGTACGCGAATGACCTGCCGGTGGGGCGGGTGGCCGCCATTGTGGGGCTTTCCCGCTTTGCGGTCGGCCGCAAACTGCGCGCCGCGCTGAAACGTCTGCGTGAAGCATTACGGGAGGAGGATTTTGCATGAAACATCATGGCCCCCGCAAAATCGATTGGCATGCTGAGCTGCGCGCCGCCTTTTCCGCGCCGCCCGCCCGGCGCAGGGCTGCGTTTCTGGCCGGGCTGCCGGCCTGGCGGCCCCATACCGGCGCCGGCTGGCTTTTGTGGGTGCAGCTACGCTATCTCCGCTGGCGGGTCTGGCTGGCGGCCGCAGGGGCGGCGGCGTTCTGCCTTTGGCTGGCGTCCGCGCCCGGCAGGGAGGGCGACGCCTGGGCGTTGGCCGCCGTCCTGCCGCTGGTAACGCTGGTCCTGGTCTGCGAGCTGGCCCGCGCTGCACGTTTCGGCATGGCGGAACTGGAGGCCGCCTGCCGGTACAGTCTGCGGCAGGCGGTGATGGCGCGCACGCTGCTGCTGGGGGCGGCGATGCTGCCGGTGCTGGCCGCAGCCCTGGCCGCCCTGCACCGAATGACGGCGCTTGATCTTGCGCAGGCGGCGGTATACCTGCTGACGCCCTGGCTGCTCTCGGCCGGGGGCAGTTTGTGGGTGCTGAACCGGTTCCGCGGCGCGGAGGGCGGCTATGCCTGCGCGGCGGTCTGCTGCGGGGTCAGCGCCGGGCGCTTGCTGTTGGAATTGTCCGACGGCGCCGCCAGCGCGGCGGAGTTTTTGCCGCTGTGGCAGGGTGTGTTGGCGGCCGCCGTCCTGCTGACCTGCTGGCAGGCAAGGCGCTGGTACCGGCAGACGCTGTGCCCGCAGTGACCGGGAGAAACGCGTTGCCTTTACCCGGACAGCCGGGGCGGCATGGAAAAACCACAGGAGGGACTTTTATGGAACTGGTTTTGGACCGGGTCACGAAGCAATACGGCGCCAAGCTGGCCTGCGACCGTGTCAGCGCGCGGATGGGCCCCGGCGTATACGGGCTGCTGGGGGCCAACGGCGCAGGCAAGACCACATTGATGCGCATGATCTGCGGGGTGCTGCGGCCCACCTCCGGCAGCATCCGTTTTGGCGGGATGGAGGTGGACAGCGAGGCTTACCGCGCCAGCCTGGGCTATCTGCCCCAGGAGTTCGGCTATTATCCGGAGTTTACGGCGCAGGATTTTCTGCTTTATCTGGCGGCGCTGAAGGGCCTGCCCCGGCAGCAGGCCGGGCTGCAAACCGAAGAACTGCTGGAACTGGTGGGGCTGGCTTCCCAGCGCCGCAAAAAGATCCGCACGTTTTCCGGCGGCATGCGCCGCAGGCTGGGCATTGCCCAGGCGCTGCTGGGCAGCCCGCAGCTGCTGGTGCTGGACGAGCCTACCGCCGGCCTGGACCCCAGCGAGCGGGTGCGCTTCCGCAACCTGATCGCCCGCCTGGGCGAGATGCGGACGGTGCTGCTATCCACCCACATCGTCTCTGACGTGGAGCATATCGCGGGCACCATCCTGCTGTTGAAGGACGGGGTGCTATTGCAAAGCGGCACCCGCCGGCAGGTGCTGGAGACGGTGGCCGGCAAAGTCTGGACCTGCACGGTCCCGGCCGCGCAGGCGGAGGAACTGTGTGCCCGGTACCCTGCGGCGGACGTCCACCCGGAAGCCGGGGGCGCCGCCCTGCGGCTGATTGCGCCGGAAGCGCCCTGTGCCGGCGCACAGCCGGCCGAGCCGAATCTGGAGGATCTGTATCTCTCGGTATTTCAGGAGGTGAGCGGAAAATGAGACAGTTTTGGACCATCGTCGGGTTTGAATACCGCAAGATCCTGGGCAGGCGCTCCACCTGGGCTGCGCTGGCCACGGCGCTGATCTTTGCGCTGCTCAATTCCCAGCTGTATCTGATGGGCGGGTCCTACATCAACGGCGAGTATCTGGAGTCAAACCGCCAGGCAATGGAAAAGGACCGGGCCTATGCCCTGGCGCTCAGCGGCAGAGCAATGGACGGCGAACTGCTGACGGAAGCCGCCCGCGCCTACCAGGCCATCCCGCAGGACGCCGAGCTGTACCAGGCGACGCAGGAGTACCAACAGACCGCCCGCCCCTACGAGCCGATTTGGCTGATGATGAGCAACTTTTATACCGAGGAGGAAGTTCTTGCCATGACGCCCGACCTGGCCGCGGAATTTTATGCCCGCCGCAGCGCGCTGGTGGCAAAAGACATTGCCGAGATGAGCGCCGGCGACGCCACCAAAGCCGCCCTGCTGGCCTGGGACGCGCAGATCAAAACGCCCTGGACCTACCGCTCCACCGCCGGGTACGAGACCTTTTTGACAGCACTGGAATTTGTGGGCTTTCTGGCCGCCTTTGCGGGGGCGGTCTGTTTGGCGCCGCTGTTTGCCGGCGAGTACTCCCGCGGCACTGACCCGATCCTGCGCAGCGCCCGGCATGGCCGCGGCCTGCTGGCCTGGGCCAAACTGCTGGCGGGGACCACGATGCAGCTGGCGCTGTTCGGGCTGACGGCCGGGGCGTCCTGGCTCGGCTTCCTGCTCAGCTACGGCTTTGACAACGGCGACACGCCGCTGCAGATGATGGCCTGGCGCTACAACTATCCGCTGACGCTGCTGCAGTGCACGCTTTTGTGCGTGCTGTGCGTGATGGCGGCCAGCCTGATGCAGGCCGCCCTGACCATGCTGCTGAGCGCCCGTCTGAAAACGCCCTTTGCGGTGGTCGTTGTCGTCACGGTGCTGATGCTGGCGCCGATGATGTTTGATCTGCCCAAGCGCCCGCTGTGGCCGCTGCTGCTGTACAACCTGCTGCCGGTGCGCATGATGAAGTTTTCCAATATTTTCAGCCCCGCGCCCTATGAACTGCTGGGGAGGGTGGCGCCCCAGTACGTGGTGTTCCCAGCGTTTGCGCTGCTGGCCGCGCTGGCGCTGGTTTTTCTGGCGGCGCGCTGTTACCGGCAGAGAGCGTATTGAACGTAAACATCAGGTTACGGCAAACGCCCCTCAGGTCAAGCCTGAGGGGCGTTTGCCGGGCAGGGAAGGCGGGAAAACCGCAGCCGCCCCCGCCGCAAAGCGGAATAAGCGCAAGAAAGCTACGGCTTTGCCGCGCAAGCGGCAAAACTGCGAAGCGCCAAAAAATCGCAAAACAGGCCGGTGGCAAGGAGCCGGAACGCCGGCGTCCTTTGTGGACGCCAGGCGGCGGCAGCACAGCCATCGGCCTGTTTGTGTCAGATTCTGCGGCAAGGTTTCCCTGTGTGCACGCCGCTAAGGAACGAAAAGGCTTACAGCGCAAACGCTTTGGTCAGCGCCGCCAGCGCGGCGTCCTCGTCCTGCTGGCGGATCAGCAGCGAAATATCCAGGTCGCTGGTGGTGATCAGGGCAATCTCGATATTTTCGGAAGCCAGCGCCGTCAGCGCGCGGGAGGCCACGCCGCAGCTGGTGACCATGTCTTCGCCGAACAGGTTGATTTTGGAATACCCGCCGGAGATCAGCGGCGGATGGACCTTGGCGGCTTCCGGCAGCGCTTTCATCACCGCGGCGAAATTGGCGTAGCTGGTGGTAAAGCTGAAATCGACCGCTTCGCCCCGGGGCGCGCTCTGGCAGATCATATCCACCACGATGCCGGCGCGGGCAAAGACGTCCAGATGTTCCGCCAAGCTCTGCGCGCTGTACTGCGCACCGGGAAAGGTCGTGAGCATGATGTTCTGTTCACTGGTGATCTTGCTGACTCCGTACATGGATTATCCTCCTTTTTTATGGAAATGCGGCGGGATGGTCACCCCGCCAGAAATTCGGCGTCGATCGACTCGTTCAGCACGGTCTGGATATAGTCCCTGCTCAGGGTAAAGTTCCCGTGTGCTGCGCCAAGCTCGTCAGTGTAATCCTCAAACAGATATACCCGTATGTCAGAAAATCCAGATTCATACTGGGTCACGATGGGATGGAGCCGGGGGTCCAGCAGTTCCACGGTCACGGTGCCGTCGGGATCGGTGGTCTTTTGCATCGTAATATCCAAAATCACGCCGATCAGATTGTCCGGCTGGTCCTGCGCGCTGATGAAATTGCCCAAAGAATAGGCGACGAACGCGTCGGTGCCGTCGGCGGCCTGCAGCCACTCGGCGTTCTGCGTCACGTGCGGATGGGTGCCAATGATCAGGTCGGCCCCCAGGTCGGCCAGCCACTGGGCGGTGCTGCGCTGTTCGTCGGTGACGGTATGGCTGTTCTCGACGCCCCAATGGCAGCTGACCACCAGCACGTCGCAGTTGGGGCGGACGTCGGCGATCTGCTGCTCGATCACATCGGTCTGGCTCAGGTAGACGACGCCGTACTGGCTGCCTTCCGGCGTCGGGATGCCGTTTGTGTACTGCGTATAGGACAGATACCCGATGGTGACGCCGTTGACGGTCTGGTATGCATAGTTGTCATAACTGTCCAAATCATAGAACCCCATAGAGATGACGTCCTCCGGCATGGCCGCCCAGTGCGCCATCGAGGACTCGATCCCGCCTGCGCCCTTGTCATAGCTGTGGTTGTTGGACAGGCTGAACACCCGGAATCCAATATCATACAGGTCGTCGGTGATCTCGCCGGGGGTGGAGAACATCGGGTAGCTTGACGGCTCGTACTCGTCGTTGACCAAAGTCTCCTGATTCAGCCAGTTGACGTCAAAGCCGGCGTAAAAGCCGCGCATGTTTTCATAGGCGAAGGAAAAATCATAGCCGCCGTCCTCGGCACGGCGATGGGCCTGATTGTACAGGGAGCTGTGGATCAGGTTGTCGCCGGTCGCCGAAAAACGGACCGTCTGCACCACGGGGGTCGGTTCCGGCGTCGGCGTGGGGACCGGCGTCGGGACGGGCGTGGGCGAGGGCGTCGGCGTCGGGGCGAGCCTTGCGGCCACCGAGGAGACCGGCAGCGCGCCGCTGCCAAAAGCCAGTGCCAGCGCCACGCCGGCTGCGATCACAAAGCAGGCGGCGACTTCGTTTTTTCTCAAAAACATTGCATCTTGCCTCGCAGCATATCTGTCATGGTGTAGTATCCGGGCTGTGCGTTATCGACAAACAGGGCGGCCTGCACGGCGCCGTCGGCAAACACGCCGCGGCTTTGCGCGGTATGGGAGATCGTCACGACTTCTTCCGGGCCGCAGAACAGGACCTCGTGCTCGCCCACGATGCCGCCGCCGCGCACAGCGCTGATGCCCAGCTCCTGCTTGCCGCGCTTGCGCCTCACGTCGTGGCGGTCGTAAATGTACTCATAGGCGTCGCCGGCTTCCGCATTGATGGCGTCGGCGATCATCAGCGCCGTTCCGCTGGGCGCGTCCAGCTTGTTGTGGTGATGCTTCTCAACGATCTCGATGTCAAACTCGCCGTCGAAAAGGCGCGTTGCCCGGCGGGCCAGCTCGATCAGCACGTTGATCCCCACCGACATGTTTGCGCTGCGGAATACGGGGACCTGCGCCGACGCTTCCTCAAGCGCGGCTTCGTCCTCTTTGCTTAGCCCGGTCGAGCAGATCACGCAGGGCATGCCGTGCGCGGCGCAGTATCTGGCGGCGCTGACCGAGCCGGCGGGGGAGGAAAAGTCGATGACCACGCCGCGCACCGGCAGGTCGTCCAGGCTTGCATAGACCGGGATGTCGCCGATCTGTCCGGCTTGCTGGTCGATGCCGGCGACGACGCGGCAGTCGTCGCGCTGAGAAATTTTCTCGATCAGGGCGCGGCCCATCCGGCCGCAGATGCCTTGCAGAATAATATCAGTCATATATCGGTTTCCTTTCTGTTTTGTGCTTCCGTTACGGCCCGCTTTGGGGCAAACAAGCAAAACAGGCCCGCGGCGCCCGCAAGACGGGTAGCGCTGCGGGCCTGCTGTCTGTGCCAGTTTTGCCTTAAAGCAAGCCGTTCTTTTTCAGTTCGGACTCCAACATTGCCTGTACGGCGGGGGAGGCCTCCACCAGAGGCAGGCGAACGCCGCCGGCCTTCCAGCCAAGACGGTTCATGGCCCACTTGACAGGGATGGGGTTGGACTCTTTGAACAAGGCGCGGACCAGCCCCATCGCCTGCAGCTGCAGTTTCAGGCTTTCGTCCTGGCGGCCGTCAAACCACAGCTGGCAGATGTCATGGGTCATCTGGGGCGCGACGTTCGACAGCACGCTGATAACGCCCTTGCCGCCCAGCGAAAGGACCGGCACGATCTGGTTATCGTTGCCGGAGTAAATGTTCAGCTCGTCGCCGCAAAGTTCGGCGACCTCGGCGATCTGGACAATGTCGCTGCTGGCTTCCTTGACGCCGTTGATGTTGGGCAGTTTGGCCAGCTCCGCCAGCGTGGCGGGCAGGATGTTCACGCCGGTGCGGGAAGGAACATTATAAAGGATGCAGGGCAGCTTGACGGAATTGGCGATGGCCGTGTAATGGGCGATCAGGCCGGCCTGCGTGGTCTTGTTGTAGTAGGGGGTCACCAGAAGCAGCGCGTCGGCGCCAGCCTCCTCCGCCTGACGGGAAAGCGTGATGGCAAAAGCGGTATCGTTGGAGCCGGTGCCGGCCACAACGGGGATGCGCCCGGCCACATGGCGAACCGTATAGCGGATGCACTCGATGTGTTCTTCATGGGTCAGCGTGGCGGACTCGCCGGTGGTGCCGCAGATAATGATTGCGTCGGTATGGTGCGCGATCTGGTCGTCCAGGATGCGTCCCAGCTCGTCATAATTGACAGAGCCGTCGGGCAGCATGGGGGTGATGATCGCAACGCCTGCGCCGGTAAATACAGGTTTTTTCATAAGCAGGCATGCCTCCTTTGGGGATGGTTTTGAGATGCGTCAAAGCAATATGTTGGATTCGATTGCCGTGCCCCGCCGCGGCGGTCTCAATCGAAATATCCTTTTTTGGCCAGCAGTTCCGCCAGCAGGACGCCGCCGCCGGCAGCGCCGCGCAGCGTGTTGTGGGACAGGCAGACGAATTTATAGTCGTACTGGGTATCCGGGCGCAGACGGCCGATGCTGACAGCCATGCCGTTTTCCAGCATGCGGTCCAGTTTGGGCTGCGGGCGGTCGTCCTCCTCGAAATAGTGCAGGAACTGTTTCGGGGCGCTCGGCAGGTCCAGATCCTGTGCCGGACCGTGGAATTCGCGCCAATCCTTCAGGATCTCCTCCTTGGAGGGCGCGTTCTCAAAGCTGACAAACACAGCGCCCATGTGGCCGTCCGAAACCGGTACGCGCAGGCATTGCGCAGTAAACGAAGGGCTGTCGGCCGAGACGATCCGGTCGCCTTCAATGCGGCCCCACAGCTTCAACGGCTCCTGCTCGCTCTTTTCCTCCTCGCCGCCGATATAGGGGATCACGTTGTCCACAATATCCGGGAAGGTCTCGAAGGTCTTGCCTGCGCCGGAGATGGCCTGGTACGTGCAGACCAGGCATTTGGTGATGCCGTATTTGCGCAGCGGATGCAGCGCGGGCACGTAGCTTTGCAGGCTGCAGTTGGACTTGACGGCGATAAATCCGCGCTTGGTGCCAAGACGGCGGCGCTGCGCGGGGATGATCTCAATGTGCTCGGCGTTGATCTCAGGCACGACCATCGGCACATCCGGGGTGAACCGGTGCGCGCTGTTGTTGGACACGACCGGGCACTCCGCCTTGGCGTACGCTTCTTCCAGCGCCTTGATTTCGTCCTTTTTCATATTGACGGCGCAGAAAACAAAATCGACCCGGGAGGCGACTTCCTCCACATGGCTGGCGTCCAGCACCATCATATCCCGGACCTGTTCCGGCATGGGAGTCTGCATCAGCCAGCGGCTGCCGACTGCATCGGCGTATTTCTTGCCGGCGGAGCGAGACGACGCGGCCAGAGCGGTCAGCTCAAACCAGGGATGATCGGCCAGCAGGGTGATGAAGCGCTGCCCCACCATGCCGGTCGCGCCCACAACGCCAACTTTGTACTTTTTCATTGTAGATACCGTCCTTTCTGCGCCGGCGGTCCCGGCAACCCGTCTACTTCTTTTGTATGCGGCGACGGCTTCCGGCGTGACGATCCGCATCGTTTGCCGGCCGCGTGGCCGCAAAAATGATTCGGTTTGTTTGCATACGGCGCAAAAAAGCCCCGGACAACAAAAAAACCGGCTTGAAAACCGGCACACAATGCAATATAATACAATATTGCATATCGCACAGCGCAACATGCCGGCTGCCGGCATGACAGTCCCGCGCCTGTTCGGACACGGACCCAGGAACGATGCGTGCCGTGCATCGCCTTCGGCGGCTTGCCCTTTCTCCGCGAGCGACCGCCCTGGCAGACGTATAATCCCAACGGATACTAATGAAAACCGCGCCTCTGTGCTTGGGTACATCATAGCATTGCACAGGGCGATTGTCAAGGAAACGCCGCCCGAACCTGCAGATGATATTTTGTGCGGGACGCGGCCGTTTTGCGCCGCCGGCGTTCCCGAAGTCGGGCAGGGGAGAAGCGACCGCCCCCCCCTGGGGAACCGGCGCGCGGCAAAACGGCCGGGCGGCAATGATGCCGCACGATGAAACAGATGGCAAGCCTGGAAGAGGCTGCCGCAGGACAGAATCCCATGTAGGGGAAAGAGGAAAACGCCATGCTGAAAAAAGACTTCTGGTATGATCTGCCCAAAGAACTCATTGCACAGGAACCGGCCGATCCGCGCGACTCGGCCCGGATGATGGTCCTGCGCCGCAGCAACGACTCTATCGAGCATAAAATCTTTCACGACCTGCCGGATTATCTCGAGGCAGGCGATGTGCTGGTCGTCAATAACTCCAAGGTGCTGCCGGCGCGGCTGATGGGCGTTAAGGTGCCCACCGGCGCGGTGTGCGAGCTGCTTTTGCTGCGGCAGGTCCGCGGGGATACCTGGGAGTGCCTGGCCCGGCCCGGCAAACGGATGCAGGTCGGCACCAGCCTGACGTTTGGCGACGGGAGCCTGACCGCGGTGGTGGATGAAACGCTGCCCGACGGCAACAAACACGTTACCTTTACCTACGACACCGACACGCTTTACGAAAAACTGGACGAATTCGGCAAAATGCCGCTGCCGCCTTACATCACCCGCCAGCTGGAGGATCAGAGCCAGTACCAGACTGTTTACGCGAAGGAACTGGGCAGCGCCGCCGCGCCCACGGCCGGGCTGCACTTTACGCCGGAACTTCTGGACAGGATCCGCGCTATGGGCGTCACTGTGGCGGAAATCACCCTCCATGTCGGTCTTGGCACCTTCCGCCCTGTCAGCGAGGATAACATCGAGGACCATGCAATGCACAGCGAATGGTACTGCATAGACGATACCGCCGCGGAGGCCATTCGCGCGGCCCGCGCAGGCGGCCACCGGGTAATTGCAGTGGGAACGACCAGCTGCCGCACGCTGGAAGCTGTCTGGGCCAAGTATGGCGAGATCCGTCCGTGCAGCGGTAATACAAGCATTTTCCTGTACCCCGGCGTAGAGCTTCATGCCATCGACGGCCTGGTGACGAACTTCCACCTGCCCGAAAGCACGCTGATCATGCTGATCTCGGCTTTTTACGGGTACGAAAAGACCATGGCGGCCTACAAAGTCGCGGTGGAAAAACGATACCGCTTTTTCAGCTTTGGCGACGCCATGTTGATTTTGTGAGCCGGCCATCTCTTGATTTTCTTTCGGAAAAACAGTATAATATTTACATGCGGCGCGCTTATGGCTGCGCCGCATCTCTTTTGCCGGCAGGGCAGGGAGGAAGCCGCCGGCGGACCAACCCATTTCATCTCATGGGGCAGACTGGCGCTGCCGCGGCGCCTGCCTTATCTGTCAGGGCGGAAAAATCGAATAGGTCTGCTATACGTCTCAGTAGCTCAGCTGGATAGAGCACGCGCCTCCTAAGCGCGGGGCCGGAGGTTCGAATCCTCTCTGGGACGCCAAAAAGCATCGCTGTTATGTCGTTCTGTGAACGCTACGGCGATGCTTTTGCTTTTGCTCCTGGCGGATCGCACCCTCCCCAATACGGAAGGGAGGCCTTGCCGCAAGGATAAAGATTTGTTTTCAAAAAGATCCAAATAGCATTTGCGTCTCAGCTGGAAAGCGCGGTTTACCGGATTTTATGTTTGCCTGCAGCCCGGCGCTGCAAACCGTGCGGCAGCCGGCGGACGTCCCGATGTTTGGCGAAACTCTGGCTATGGCCTGTTGGCGTCATAAACGCAGACGCGGCTTTATGCGCAAGATCGCGCGGAAGAGGCAACATGGCTTGCATGTTCCGGACCTGCTGTGATACAATCAAACTATACGGATTAAACAGATGCCAAGCGCAAGACGCCGTACTTTGAAAAACGGCGCGGCGGCTGGAATGCAGAACGGCCGGATAGCCGGCTTTACTGCGGATACGCCTTTTGGGACAGTCCGGTTTGGACGGATGCAGAAAAGGACGGCAGGCGTTATGGGCGGGAAAAACGGTCCGGGCGCTGGATCCAGCCTGAAACAGCGGCAATATATTCCTATAATTCAGTATGGAATGACCTGGAACAGGGACAGAAAAGGAGAATCAACGTGGCAAAACGAGTTTTTTTGATCGTGCTGGACAGTTTTGGCATTGGCGCAGAGCCGGATGCCGATCGGTTCGGTGATGTGGGCTCCAATACGCTGAAAGCGGTGGCGGCGCATCCCAATTTTAAGGGCGAACATTTGGCGGAACTGGGATTGTTTCATATTGACGGCGTACACTGCGGCGAGCGGTATGGGACGCCGATCGGGAGCTTTGCCCGGCTGCGGGAAGCCAGCGCGGGGAAGGATACCACCATCGGACACTGGGAGATCGCGGGGCTTGTCAGCGCTGAACCGCTGCCCACCTTCCCGGAAGGTTTCCCCAAAGAGCTGCTGGATGAATTTACGGCCCGGACCGGGTATCAGGTCCTGTGTAACAAGCCGTATTCCGGCACCCAGGTGATCCGGGACTACGGGGAGGAGCACATGCGCACCGGCGCGCTGATCGTCTACACCTCGGCCGACAGTGTGTTCCAGATCGCGGCAAACGAGGCCGTCGTTCCCATTGAAAAGCTGTACGAGATCTGTAAGCAGGCCCGCGAGATGCTGAAGGGCAAATACGGCGTTGGGCGCGTGATCGCGCGTCCCTTTGTGGGGGACTGCGCGGACAATTTTACGCGCACCAGCCGTAGACATGATTATTCGCTGCTGCCGCCGCGGGAGACCGTGCTGGACAAGCTGCAGGCAGCGGGCCGTGCGACCATCGGCGTGGGAAAGATCCATGACATTTTTGCAGGCAAAGGCATCAGCGAGACGATCCGCACTTCCGGCAATACCGAGGGCATGCAGGTCGCGCTGGAGCTGGCCGACCGCGATTTTGAGGGGCTGGCCTTTGTCAACCTGGTCGACTTTGACATGTTGTACGGGCACCGGCGCGATGTGGCCGGGTACGCCGCCGCGCTGGCAGAATTTAACGACTGGCTGCCGGCTTTTATGCAGAAAATGCGCCCCGACGATGTGCTGATGATCACGGCCGATCACGGCTGCGATCCTTCCTATACCAAAACGACCGACCACACGCGGGAATACGTGCCTTATCTGGTCTACGGCGCGCCCATTCGCCCCGGCGTGGATCTGGGGACGCGCTATTGTTTTGGCACGATCGCCAACACCGTCTGCGAGTATCTCGGCGTGGATGCCTGTCTGGACGGCTGCGGTGTGATGCATGAGCTCGCACGCTGAAGCGCGCGGCAGGGGGCGTACTGTGATGCTGGTGGCTCTTCGCGTGCTGGCCGCCGCGCTGATCCTGTACTCTGTCTGGCTGGCGGCCACGACCAATTTCAACATGGGCAACCTGCTGGTATGGCTGCTGGCCGGGGCTGTCACCGCTTATGCGGTCTGGTATCAGCCGATCAACCGGTGGTTTTCGGCCGGCGTCGGGCGGATCATCGGTATCGTGCTGCTGGCCGGGATCTTGATCTACTGCGGCGTTCTGGTTTTTGTTTCAGTCAGCGGACTTGCCAACACGACAACGGGGAACGAACAGGCGATCGTTGTGCTGGGGGCGGGACTGCGCGGCGACCAGCCGACGCTGCTTCTGCGTTATCGACTGGACAAGGCCTATGACTATGCGCAGCAGCATCCCGAAATGATTGTGGTGACGACCGGCGGCCAGGGCAGGGACGAGTGGGTGCCCGAAGGCCAGGCCATGCGGGACTATCTGATCGAAAAAGGACTCGACCCGGAACGTGTGGTGGCGGAAACGCGCTCCACTTCCACCGAGGAAAATTTTGCGTTTGCCAGGCAGATCCTGCTGGAACGCGGTCTGCCGGAAGATATGTCCATCGCATACGTGACAAACTCCTTTCACGCTTATCGCGGGGGGCAGTATGCGCGGCGCGCCGGTTTCCAGACGGTCCATTCGCTGCCGGCGGGCATCCCGTTCATGAGCATTTTGCCCTGCTATCTGCGCGAAGTGCTGGCGGTGCTGTATTATTGGGTGTTCAAGACTTCCGAGTCCGGCCTGATGCACAGCATGGTAGGGATTTTGTCGCTGAACAAGAAGTTCTTTTATAAATAAGGAAGATGGTAAAGTATAGCCGCGCTGCGGCTGGCGGGGAAAATTCCCGGGCCGCGGCGGGGCTGAGAATAAAAGGCAAGGAGCTGTTTGCGTATGCAGATCCGTTATTACAAGGAATACAGCCGGTATCTTGACCGGGATATGGAATTCAAGGCGTTTGGCCACACGGGCCGGCCGATCCTGATTTTCCCCTGCCGGAGCGGCCGTTTTTTTGATTGGGAAAATTTTGGCATGTGTGATGCCGCCGCCCCCTGGGTGGAATCCGGCAGGCTGCAGATCTTCTGCGCCGACAGCATCGACCGGGAAAGCTGGGGGGGCGCCGGTCCTGAGCGCCCGCGCATCGAAATGCAGGAGCGGTATTACAATTATGTTGCCGCGGAGCTGGTTCCCCGCATTCTGGAGATCAACCGGGAGCAGGGGGGCGAACATGCCGGGAAGATCCTGACGGGCGGCGCCGACCTCGGCGCGGGCCACGCGGTCAATTTTTACCTGCGCCGGCCGGATTTGTTCAACGGGACCATTGCGCTGAGCGGCGTCTATGCTGCCCGGGAGTTTTTCGGCGGTTATATGGATGATCTGGTCTACCGCAACAGCCCCTGCGATTATATGCGGAATTTCCCCGCCGAACACCCTTACAGAGAGCTGTATGCTGGCGCGGACAAGTTCGTTTTGTGCTGCGGCCAGGGCGCTTGGGAGGATGGCTCGCTTGCCGCGGTCAGGGAACTGCAGGAGGTCCTGGAAAAGCAGGACATCCGCCCCTGGGTGGACATCTGGGGGACGGACGTCAGCCACGACTGGCCCTGGTGGCGCAAACAGTGGCAGTACTTCCTTGAACAGATCCTTGGCCGCCCGTAACCGTGTACAGCAGGGAAGAGTCCATGGAATTTTGGCAGGATAAAACCAGACAGCGCCGTTTGCTGCGCGGCCTGTGCATTGGTATGATCGTGCTGCTTATCCCGGTTTTTGTGGTGGCGGCATACGCGCGTCCGTCGGCAGACGATTTTGTCTATGCGCGCGACACCCACGCGGTGGTCCGCCAGTACGGCGCCGACTGGCCCCGGCTTTTGCAGGCCGCCTGGGAAGCCGACTGGTATTTTTACAACAACTGGCAGGGGCTGTATGTATCGGCGTTTTTGCTTGCGCTGCAGCCGGCGATTTTTGGCGGGCAGTGGTACGGCATTACGGTCTTTTTGGTGGTGGCGCTGCTTTTTGCAGGGACATTTTGCCTGGCGCGCGCCGTGGTGCGCCGGTTGGCGCCCGGGGCCCGCGGGCTGGCGCCGTTTCTGGCCCTTACCGTGACCTTTGCAATGGTGCAGGGGATGCCCAACCAGGTGGAAAGCCTGTACTGGTATAACGGCGCAATGAATTATATCCCGTTTTTTGCAATGGCAATGGCGGCCGCGGCGCTTCTTGTCGGCCTTTGGCCAGGCAAAAGCCTGTCGCCGGCCGGCATGCGTCCGCTGCGCCTGGCGATATGCTGCGCGCTGTGCCTGCTGATCGGGGGCGGTCACCATGTGGTGATCCTGCTGACGCTGATGCTTCTGTTTGCTGCGCTGGTCTGCATTGCCCGCAAACGGTCGGCCTGGCCGGTTGCACCGCTGGTCGTGTGTCTGGCCGGCCTTGCGCTGAATATGACCTCGCCCGGTACGGCGGTGCGGGTATCGGGGTTCTCCTCGGCGTCATTTCCGGAAGCAGTGATCAAAAGCCTGATCCTGGCGGGGCTGTCTGTGGTGCGCTGGCTGGATGTGCCGCTGCTCTGCCTTCTTCTGCTGCTGACCCCCGCGCTGCTGTATCTGGTCCGCAGCGACGCGCTGCAGGATTCCGCCTTCCGATGGCCGTGGCTGCCGCCGGCGGTTACGTTTGTGCTGGTTTGGGGGATGCTGTGGCTGCCTTCCTACACCATGGGCGGCATCGGTCCGGGGCGGCTGAACAATGTGGTCTGGATGACCTTCCTGCTTGGCATGATCGTCAGCTGGGGCGTGTTCCTTGGCTGGCTGACGCGCGTCAGACGGCTGCCCGCGGAGCGGGCGCTGGCTGTGGTGGGGAAGGAAAGGCGCGCTGCGGCTGCTGCGGCTGCGATGCTTTTGTGCATTGCCTGCATTGGCGGCCATACGGTCAAAGAGGGGCTGGACAACCGGTTCGCCACCAGCCTGGAAGCTGTGTGGGAGCTGGCAAACGGCACGCCGCAGGCCTTTGCCGCTGCGATGGACGAAAGGGAAGCCATCCTTTCGGATCCGGAGATCGACGACGCCGTGATCCGCCCGCTGACCGGGGGGGAACGTCCCGGGCTTCTTTATTTCAGCGATGTGACGCCTGGGCCGGATACCTGGGGACTGACCGAATACTACGGCAAAAATTCGGTGTATGTGGAAGCGCCGGAAGAATAGCGCCGCGCTGCGTGTAAGCTGGTAAACAAAAAACGCCAGCCTTGCCGGGAGGGATCCTCCTCCTGCAAGGCCGGCGCTTCTGTTTGGCTTTGCCCTCGATAGCGGGCGGCGGACGCTTGCGTCAGGCGCGTTCCTGCACAAAGCGGATGAATGCGTCGCGGTCCTCGGCGGTGGCGACGTTGACCACATACATCTGGTTGCCCATGTCCAGGGCCAGCGCGTCGGGCATGCGGTCGCACATTTTCATTACGGCGCCGTAGCGTGCCAGGATCTCCTGGTGGGTGTGCTTGTAGGCTGCGCCGTCGCGCCGCCCGGCATACACGCAGTAGAACTTGGGGCCGTTCATATCCTGGTGCACCACCTTATCGTAGCAGATCATGTCCGCCCAGATCTGATAGCAGTCCACCGAGTTGGCAAAATTGATCATATCGGGAGTATAGCCGCCGGCCGGGCGCATGTTGACCTCCAGGGCCATGTAGTCGCCCTTTTTCCCCAGCCCCGGCTTGTCCTGGTTCAGCTGGAAGAATTCGCAGTGGAAGAAACGGCTTTTTGCGCCGAAGGCTTTGATGGTGCGGAATCCCATCTCCTGCAAGGCCTCCGGCACCTCCCGCTGCACCCAGTAGGCCAGATCCCCGCCGGTGTTGACAATGTCCATGATCGGGGTGGGGAAATATTCGGAGGTATAGAACAGAGGGACGCAGTTACTGTCGGCCACGCCGTCAAAGCTGACGATCGTGCCGTCGATGAATTCCTCCATGATATAGCTTTCGGCAGGCAGGCGGGCGAAAAACGCTTTCAGGTCGTCGTCGTTTTTCAGCTTGTAGGTGGCTTCCGCGCCGCAGCCGTTGTCCGGCTTTACGATGACCGGATAGCCGACCTCCCCGATAAAAGCCAGAGCGGCGTCCAGCGTGGATACCATGTGGTGGCGCGCCACCGGGACGCCGGCCTTGCGGTAGCTTTCCTTCATGCGGCTCTTGAACTTGATGCGCGCGATGAAGTCGTTCTGCGCGCCGGTGGTGATGTTAAAGTCGGTGCGCAGCTGCGCGTCCATCTCAAGCCAGTATTCGTTGTTGCTCTCCAGCCAGTCGATCTTTCCATAATGGAAGGTAAAATACCCGAGAGCACGGACCATGGCGTCGTAATCGGCCAGGCTGTCAACGCGGTAGTATTCGGTGAGGGCGGCTTTCAGCTCCTGGGGGATCTCACCGTAGGGGGCGTCGCCGATCCCCAGCACGTTGACGCCGTTGCGTTTCAGGCGGTCGCAGAAATTCCAGTAGCTTTTGGGAAAATGGGGGGAAATAAATACAAAATTCATGGTTGGACTCCTTCTCGCATCAAAGCCGGCGGCGCGTTGTCCGCCGCGGGATGCGCGCCGGGTCAGACAAACTGCCGGCGGTTTTCGTCGTAAACATACCCGACTTCCTCCAGTCGGGCGGACAGCTCACAGCGGTCCACGTCCTCCACCGAACAGAACACGTCCAGATCATGGTCGCGGTCGCGCAGCTTGGTGTTCACGTAGCTCAGCAGGATCATCGGGTCTTTGGGCAGCATGGCAGACGCCTCCTTAAACAACAATCATTTTTCTCGACGCCGTTTTACGGCGATAGGGCAAACGGGGGACGCCTGCTGTCCGGCCGTGGATCCGGGGCAGGCAAAGGGTACAGAAAAAGCCGGCCACCAAGTGACCGGCATTTCTGTATCCAGATCAGACAGCGCGGGTAACCTTACCCGAACGCAGGCAGCGGGTGCAGGCGTAGATATACTTCGGGGAACCTTCCACGATAGCTTTTACGCGCTTGACATTGGGATTCCAGGTACGATTGCTCCGACGATGGGAGTGGGATACCTTGATACCGAACGTGACACCCTTGCCACAGCATGCACATTTGGCCATTCTGCTTGCACCTCCTTTAAGTAGCTGTACTATCATAGCAAAACCGCGCGGAAAATGCAAGGGCTTTTTTGCATTCGGTGAAAAAAATACAAAAGAATTTTGCCAAAATCTTGTGTTTGGGGTGCAAAGGCCGCCTTCATCTTGTCTTGCGCGGCAAAGTACGCTATAATAAAGTGCATATTTTGGGCAGGGACCGGGGAACGCCGGGACCAGGCGCCGCGCGGCAGAGAGGGGATTGGCAATGGGCGGGATGCTGAATGGATTGCTGGGGATCGACACACTGGTATATTATCTGCTCCGCGCCCTGGTCATGCTGATCGTGATCCCGTTCCACGAGGCGGCGCATGCCCTGGTCAGCTGGCTTTTGGGCGACCCGACCGCAAAAAACGCGGGGCGTCTTTCGCTGAACCCGCTGCGCCATTTCGATCCCATGGGCGCCCTTTGCATGATCGTGGCCGGCGTCGGCTGGGCCAAGCCGGTAAGCATCCGCCCCGACCGGTTCCGCAATCCCAAGGTGGGGATGGCGGTTTCCGCTGCGGCCGGGCCGCTGGCCAATTTCCTGCTGGCATATCTGTCCATGGTCGTCTACAAACTTTTGCCCATACTGTTTGGGTGGTACTCGGTCCCGGAGCTTTTGTCCAGCTTTTTCCTGTATATGATCACGATGAACATCAGCCTGGGCGTTTTCAATCTGCTGCCCGTGCCGCCCTTTGACGGCAGCCGCATCGCGCTGCTGTTCCTGCCGCAGAAATACTATTTCAAGGCAATGCAGTACGAACGCTACATTATGATCGCCGTGCTGCTGCTGGCGGTGTTCGGCGTGCTGAGCGGCCCGCTTTCGCTGGCGGAAAACGCGGTGATCGGCTGGCTGGATGCGGCGACAAGGTTTATCTGGTAAAAACGGGCCGCGCATTTGCCCAGGCGCAACGGGAAACAAAGAGAACAGGGGAGTGTTGCATGGAGGTTTTGACCTTCAAACTGGAAGATTTTGAAGGCCCGCTGGATCTGCTGCTGTATCTGGTGAGCAAAAACAAAATGAACCTGTATGATATCAATATCATGGAGCTGATCGACCAGTATACGGCGGTCATCAGCACGCTGCAGTCGGACCGCCTGGAGGTTGCCAGCGAATTTATTGATATGGCGGCGCATCTTGTTCAGATGAAAAGCGCGCTGCTCCTGCCCCGCGCGCCGGAGGCGGAACGCATGAAAGCGGAACTGACAGGCTGCCTGATCGAGTACAGCGCCTGCAAAGCGGTGGCGGCCCAGCTGGGCGGCAGGGCGCGGGACCAGTTTACGGCGGTTCGCGCGCCGCAGCCCCTGGTCGGTGCCGCCGAATACACCCGGCCGCACAAGCCGGAGCAATTGGTGCAGGCCTGGTACAACCTGATGGGGCGCAGCCTGCGCAAGCGGAAACCGACCCAGGAGCGGTTCGAGCCGCTGGTCGCCGCGCCCTTTGTCTCGGTGACAAGCCGGGTGGCGCATGTATTAAAAGGGATGCTCCACGGCACCCTGCTGCGCCTGGGGCAGCTGTTTGGCCCGCAGGAAAGCCGCAGCACCAATGTGGCGACCTTTCTGGCGCTGCTGGAACTGGTGCGCGCCGGCCGCGTGCAGATCGGCACAGACGGGCGGCTGCAGATAGACCGCACCCATCACCGGAGAAAAAAGGAGGCCGACGACCATGAATGAACGGCAGCGCATCGGCGCATTGGAAGCCATGCTGTTTGCCCACGGCGAACCGGTGGAACTGGACCGTTTGGCGGACGCGCTGCACGCGGAACCGATCCAGACGCAGATCCTGCTGGAAAAGCTGCAGCGCCAGTACGACGAGCGGGACAGCGGTCTGGTCCTGCTGAATTTTGAGGACCGCTGGCAGATGGCCACCAGGCCCTATTATGGCGAGATCGTCAAACGGATCCTGGACACCCGTCGCAACGCGCCGCTTTCGCCGGCCGCGCTGGAGGTCCTGGCCGTGATCGCATACAACCAGCCGGTGTCCCGCAGCTTTATCGAGCAGGTACGAGGCGTGGATTCGTCCTCCACCGTAACCAAGCTGCTGGAAAAGGGCCTGATCGAGGAAGCCGGGCGGCTTGACCTGCCCGGCAAGCCGGTGGCGTTCCGGGTGACGGATACGTTTTTGCGGGTGTTTGGACTGGGCAGTCTGGCAGATCTTCCGCCGCTGCATGACGACGGCCCGCAGGAAGCGGCTGCGGAGGCCGCGGCGGTCGAAGATGCGCCGGAAGGCGAACAGCTGGAGATGCGGACATGACGATTTTGCTTTGGGTCCTGCGCGGGATCGGGATCCTGCTGCTTGCGGCGCTGGTGCTGCTGGCGGCAGCCTTTCTGCTTCCGGCGGGGATCGAGGTGCAGTGGCGGCAGGGCAGGGAGCTGGAAGTCTGGCTGACGGTGGGGCCTTTCCGCCGCCGGTTTTTCCCGCCGCGTGCCGAAAGGCCGGAGACGGCCGGGCGGCCGCAAGCGCCGCGCGGGGCGGCGGACGACCGTCCTTCACAGCCGGCCGCCGTCAGGGCGGAGCGCGCAGGCTCCGACAGTGCGCCGCCGGCAGGCCCCGGGACAAGCGAAAAGCGCGCGCCTGATGGTGTCGGCGCTGCGCCGCGTCCCGGTGCGGGCGCGGAAAAGCCGGCGTCCGGCGGAAGCGGCGTACAGCAGCCATACGACGAAGTGGATGCCATGTATGAGCGGCTGATGGGCGACCCGGTGCGCTATGCCAAGATGGCTTCCCGATGGGCAAAAGGCCCCGGGGGGATCCTGCTGCGCAGGCTGCGGGTCCGCCATGTGCGGGTCGTCTGGACGGTGACGGGGCCGGACGCCGCCGCCACAGCCGTGACCTACGGCGCGCTGATCGCCGCCTGCAACACGGCCTGGGCGATTTTGCAGGACTTGGTCGACATCCGGGCGGAAGAGCTGCGCATTGAGCCGGATTTTACCGGAGAGCGAACGGCCGAGCGCTGTTTCGCTTGCCAAATCACGGCAAGAATGGTTATAATACTGGTATCCGTATTTTTGACGGTCAGCGCCAACGCAAAGCGCCGCAGCGGCGGCAAAACGCCAGGGCGAACCGGCCGTACAGACAGCAGGACGACCGCTTGAGACGGCGGTTTTCAGATAAGGGAGGATATTTATTATGGCAGAACATCCTGTGCAGGGGCTGATGGGCGCCACGGTCGAGAAGATCCGGGAAATGGCAGATGCCAACACCATCATCGGCACCCCCATTGCGGTCGACGCCGCAACCACCATCATTCCGGTGTCCAAGGTGACCATGGGGTTCGCTTCGGGCGGCTCTGACGTGGGTGCCAAGGCGACCAAGGAGATGTTCGGCGGCGGTTCTGGCGCCGGCGTGTCCATCACGCCCATCGCTTTTCTGGTGGTCAGCAACGGCACGGTGCGTACTGTTCAGCTGGCCGAACACGCGTCTCCCATCGACAACGCAATCAACGCGCTGCCGGAACTGGTGGACAAGCTGGCGGCATTGCTGAAAAAGGGCGACAGCACAGAGGAAACGGCGGAAACCACGGCGGAATAAGCCCGGCGCCGCTGTTTACATGGAACAGTTCGGGCGCGGCCCGGCCGGCAGGGCGCTGCAATGCGTCCCGGGGGCCGGGCTGCGCTGTTATAAAATCAGGAGGAAGTCATGGCAGAACAACGCATACAGAAGGTGCTGTCGGACCAGGGATACTGCAGCCGCCGCGCGGCGGAGCAGCTGATCGCCGAGGGCCGCGTCAAGGTCAACGGCCATCCGGTCGGGCTGGGGGACAAAATGGACCCGGATTATGACAAGGTCTCTGTCGACGGGAAAAACCTGCGGATCGTGCGCAAGCGGCAATACATTTACCTGATGCTGCACAAGCCGCGGGGCTACATCACCACCGCATCGGACGAGCGGGGCCGAAAAACCGTTATGGATCTGCTGACCGGGATCGACCGCCGTGTCTACCCGGTGGGGCGGCTGGACAAGGACAGCGAGGGACTGCTGCTGTTGACCGACGACGGCGCATTTGCCAATCTGCTGACCCATCCGTCCGGCGGCGTCAGCAAGCTGTATCGCGTCACGGTGCATCCCCGCGCCACCGAGCAGCAGATCGTACAGATGTCCTCCGGCGTAGTGCTGGACGACGGCGTGCGCACCGCTCCCTGCGTGATCCATGTGGCCGCCGACGAACCGACCCGCACGGTTTTGGAGATCACGCTGCACGAGGGCAGAAACCGGCAGATCCGCCGCATGTGCGAGGCGGTCGGGCTTGAGGTGGTCCGCCTCAAACGCAGCGCCGAAGGGCCTGTCAAACTGGGCATGCTGCAGCCGGGACAATATCGTGAATTGAAAAAATCTGAAGTGACTGCGCTTCGGGCGGCGGCTAGGCAGAGCAAGGCCCGGCCGGAGGACCAGCCGAGACCCGGCAGGCGCGGACCGCTGATTCGGAAATAATAGCCAAAATTTGGCAGGCTTTGTCCGAAATTGTAGCAAAACTACTTGTTTGCCGGTCTCAAACGTAGTATAATCAATCTGTATGGCATTCGCCATTTTTTTGCAAGATAAACAAATAGGGAGGTTCCTCTATGGCAGCAAAAAAAGCGGGCAGGGAGCAGATCCTTGCACATTTTTTTGATGACGGCGCCTACACCCCGCTCTACACCCAGGGCGCGGTGAGCGCCGCGTATGGCTGCGCCATGGGCCAGACCGTGTATGCGGTCTGCCAGGATGGCAGCCCGGTCGGCGTCAAGGACATTGACAAGACCGTCCGCGTGCTGGAAATGGCCGCCGAGACCGGTGCGCCGGTCGTGACGTTTTATGATTCCACCGGCGCAAAGCTGGAAGGCGGCCTGGATCTTCTGGCTGCCAATTCCCGCCTGACGGCGGAGATCGCGCGGGTGTCCGGCGTTGTGCCGCAGATCGCGGTCGTTACCGGCGTCTGCGCCGGCTCGGCTTCGATCTGTGCTGCGGCTGCGGATATTTGCATCGTGGCCGAAGGCGCCGAGCTGTTCCTGACCGCGCCCTTTAACAGCGAGGACAAGGTCGAGGGGGCAGGCTCCGCCGCTTTTGCCGCCAAGGCCGGCGTTGAGGCGGTGCATGCGGCGGACGCTCAGGATGCGGCCCGCCTGGCGGCCCGTCTGGTCGGTATGCTGCCCGGCAACAATCTGGCCGGGCCTGCGGCGTTCGATTTTGCCGCGCCTGCGGCGACGCTGAACATAGTAAAGTACGCCCCGGCGGCCGCTGCCGCTGCGGTGGCGGATGCGGACAGCCTGATCGAGCTTTATGCAGGATACGGCGAGAACGTCTACACGGCGCTGGGCACCATCGGCGGCACGACGGCCGGCGTTATCGCCACCGCCAAAGAGGGACTGGACCATCGCTGCACCGCCAAGGCTGCCCGCTTTGTGCGGATGTGCGACGCGTACAGCATTCCGGTCGTGACCATCGTCAACACCGAGGGCCTTGTCAAGAGCGAGGCGGACGACCAGGCCGGCGGTATCCGCCAGGCTGCGCGCATGGCGGGCGTTTATGCTGAGGCTACCACGGCCAAGGTGGCCGTCCTGGCAGGCGAGGCGGTCGGCCCGGTCTATACGGTCTTTGCGGCGCCTGCGGACTGGCGCATCGCCGTCAAGGGCTGCACGGTCGCTCCGCTTGCGCCGGAAGCTGCCGTCAGCGTTTTGTACAAGGACGAGATCTACGCCTCCGACAATGTGGCCAAGGCCACTGAGGACAAGGCTGCGGCCTACCGTCGCGACGTCTGCTCGGCGGAGGCTGCGGTCGACGCTGGCGCGGCCGATGCGGTCGCTGCGCCCGCCGATGTCCGCGCGCAGGTTGCGCAGGCTCTGGATATGCTGGCCAGCAAACGCGCTGTCCGGCTGGCAAAGAAGCACGGCAATATCACGCTTTGATCAGATACTTCTTATTCATCTTGAAGGAGGATACCCCCAATGAAAAATCTTACCGTTACCGTAAACGGCGTTGCGTATCAGGTCACTGTTGAAGAGAACACCGGCGCGCCCGCCGCTCCGGCTGCCGCTGCCCCCGCGCCGGCGCCTGCCGCCGCGCCCGCCGCTGCTCCTGCTCCCGCCCCGGCTGCCGCTCCCGCAGCGCCGCAGGGCCCCGCCGGCGCGGTCTCTGTCAACGCTCCGATGCCTGGCAATATCCTGGACGTGCGCGTCACGCCCGGCGCCAGCGTCAAGGCCGGCGATACGCTGCTGATCCTGGAAGCCATGAAGATGGAGAACGAGATCTCCGCCCCGCAGGACGGCACCATCGCCACTGTGGACGTCCGCAAGGGCGATACGGTCAGCTCCGGCGATCTGCTGGTCACCATGAACTGAGAACGCGCTCCGCTTTTGACAAAGCCGCTTGCATGGCGGAAGAATGAGGTGAACAAGATTGGCTAAGAAACCGATTAAAATTACCGAGGTCGTCCTGCGCGACGCGCACCAGTCTCTGCTGGCGACCCGCATGACGATGGACGAGATGCGCCCCATCCTGCCCGAGATGGACAAAATCCCGTATTTCTCGGTGGAATGCTGGGGCGGCGCAACGTTTGACTCCTGCATCCGCTTTTTGGACGAGGACCCGTGGGAGCGCCTGCGTATCCTGCGCAAAGAGCTGCCCCACCAGAAGCTGCAGATGCTGTTCCGCGGCCAGAACATGCTGGGCTACCGCCCCTACGCCGACGACGCGGTGGAGTACTTTGTCCAGAAGTCCGTCGCCAACGGCATTGACGTTATCCGTATTTTTGACGCACTGAACGATCCGCGCAACCTGGAGACGGCCATCAAGGCTGCCAACAAGGAAGGCGCCCACGTTCAGGCCTGCATCAGCTATACCCTGAGCCCGGTGCATAACAACGAGTATTTTGCCGAGTATGCCAAGACCCTGGAGGAGATGGGCGCAAACTCCATCTGCATCAAGGATATGGCCGGCCTGCTCAAGCCCTATACCTGCTACGACCTGGTCAAGAAGCTGAAGGAGACGGTGAATATCCCCGTCGACATCCACAGCCACTATACCGCCGGCCTGGCTTCCATGTCCATCCTCAAGGGCATCGAGGCGGGCGCCGACATCATTGACACTGCTATGAGCCCGCTGGCCCTGGGCACCTCCCACATGCCCACTGAGAGCCTGGTGGCCGCGCTGCAGGATACCGACTACGATACCGGCCTGGATCTGAACCAGCTGACGGTGGTGCGCAACTACTTCAACAAGCTGCGCGAGAAGTACATCGCCAATGGCCAGATCAGCCCCAAGAGCCTGGGCGTTGACGCCAACACCCTGCTGTATCAGGTGCCGGGCGGCATGTTCTCCAACATGCTCAAGCAGCTGAAAGACGCCGGCAAGGAGGACAAACTGGACGAGGTGCTGAAGGAGATCCCCCGTGTGCGCGAGGACGCCGGCTACCCGCCGCTGGTCACCCCCACCAGCCAGATCGTGGGCACCCAGGCGGTGTTCAACGTTATCATGGGCGAACGCTACAAGATGGTCACCAAGGAGTTCCGCGGCCTGGTCCATGGCGACTACGGCAAGACCCCCGCGCCCATCAAGCCGGAGTTCCAGGCGATGATCCTCAAGGGCGAAAAGCCCATCACCTGCCGTTTTGCCGATACGCTTGAGCCGGAAATGGACAAGCTGCGTGCCGAGGCTTCCAAGTATGCCATCCAGGAGGAGGACGTGTTGACCTACGCCATGTTCCCGCAGGTCGCGCCCAAATTCTTTGAAAAGCGCAACGCCCGGATCCAGGGCGTGGATGCAGAGCATGCCGATTACGAGAGCAAGAGCCATCCCGTTTGACCCGGCCGGGTGAACTGGGCTGACGCGATGCCCAAAACGCAGAAACCGTGATCTCAAAGGCCCCAAAATTGCGCAGCCGCTGCAATTTTGGGGCCTTTTTTCTGTTTCCTGCGCGGGACGGCGGGATTTTCTATTGCGCGCAGGCGGGAGTTTCCGATATAATAAAGCTATCAAATATCAGCGCCGCCAGCGCAGTACGCCTGGACGGAACGAAAAGGAAGGTGCCCGCCATGAATGATCCCCCCCGCAAACAACGTCTGACCCGCCCGCAGCTGCACCGTTATGAGGAGCGCCTGAAATATGCATTGCGCGACCAGGTGGCGGAACTTGCCAGCTTTTTGGAAGTGATCATTTCGGTGCTGGTGCTGCTGGGGCTGATCATCAGCGCGATACCTGTCGCCCAGGAAATGCTGACGCTTTGGAGCAACGGCAATACCGATGCGTTCCAGACTTTTTTGGGGCACGCCTTCAATCTGGTCATCGGCATCGAATTTATCAAAATGCTGGCAAAGCACAGCCCGGGCAGCGCGCTGGAAGTCCTGCTGTATGCCATTGCCAGAAATATGATCCTTGGCCACGGCACGGCCGTTGAAAACCTGCTAGCCGTGGCGTCCATCGGATTGATTTTTGTCATCCGCAAGTTCTGCTTTGTGCCGGCGTTTGGTTCGACCATGCCGGGCGGGGAGACGGCTTACGACGTGGAACCGCTGTTCGGCAGGAAAAAGCCGGCCAGGGCGGCAGAGTCCAAAGATTCGCCCCGGCAGGCGGCAGAGGCGGCGGAAACGCCTGCGGCTGAGGCCGGACCGGACGAAAAGATCCCGGCAGAAACCGCTGCGGACTGAACCGCAGATATTTTTTACCCGCAGCAACAAAACACCTCCGCGCCGCGCAGGAAAGCAAGACGGTACGGAGGTGTTTTTTGCGTTTTATTGCATATTCGGTAAAAAGCGCTCAGAACAGGCCGGTGATGCGCCCGTTGGCGTCGCAGTCAATATCCATGGCGGCCGGATGGCGGGGGAGACCAGGCATGGTCATAATGGCGCCGCAGATCACGACCACAAAGCCCGCGCCTGCCGAAAGCCGGACTTCCCGCACGTTCATGGTGAAATGTTCCGGCGCTGCCAGCAGCTTGGCGTCGTCGCTGAAGGAATACTGCGTCTTGGCGATGCAGACCGGCAGCCTGCCGTACCCCATCTCGGTATACTGGGCAAGGGATTTTTTGGCCGCGGCAGTGAACTGAACGTCGTCGGCACGGTAGATCTTTTGGGCAACGGCCCGGATCTTGTCCTCCAGCGGCTGCTCCAGGTCATAGGTGAAGCGGATGGGGCGGTTGTCCAAAATGGACAGCACCGTCTCAGCCAGTTCCTTTCCGCCTTCGCCGCCTTTGGCAAATACCTCGGACAGGGCGCAGGGAACGCCGGCTTCGGCACAGACCTCGCGCACCACGTCCATCTCCTCCGCTGTATCGGTGGGGAAGGCGTTGATGGCCACGCAGACCGGCAGGCCGAACTGGTTTTTCATGTTTTCGATGTGGCGCGCCAAATTGGCGGCGCCCTTGCGGACCAGCCCGGCGTTGGGCACGTTCAGGTCCGCCTTTGCGCAGCCGCCGTGATGCTTGAGCGCGCGCACCGTTGCCACAATGACCACCGCGTCGGGGTTCAGCCCTGCCATACGGCACTTGATGTCCAGGAATTTTTCGGCGCCCAGATCAGCGCCGAAACCGGCTTCCGTGACCACATAGTCCGCCAGTTTGAGGCTGAGCCGGGTCGCCATTACGCTGTTGCAGCCGTGGGCGATGTTGGCGAAGGGGCCGCCATGGATGATGGCGGGGTTGTTTTCCAGCGTCTGCACCAGGTTGGGGTCAATGGCGTCTTTCAGCAGGGCGGTCATTGCGCCGGCGGCACCCAGGTCGCCGGCAGTGACCGGCTTGTTGTCATAGGTATAGGCGCAGACGATGCGGGAAAGCCGTTCTTTCAGATCCTTCAGATCGGAAGCGAGGCAGAAAATGGCCATGATCTCGCTGGCGACGGTGATGTCAAAGCCGTCCTCCCGGGGGGTGCCGTTGACTTTGCCGCCCAGGCCGTCGACGATAAAGCGCAGCTGGCGGTCGTTGATGTCCATGCAGCGTTTCCAGGTGACGCGGCGGGGGTCAATATTCAGCGGATTACCCTGCTGGATGGAGTTGTCGATCATGGCGGCCAGCAGGTTGTTGGCTGCTCCGATGGCATGGATGTCGCCGGTAAAGTGCAGGTTGATGTCCTCCATGGGCACCACCTGGGCATAACCGCCGCCGGCGGCGCCGCCTTTCATGCCGAATACCGGCCCGAGAGAAGGCTCTCGCAGGCAGAGCATGGTCTTTTTGCCAAGGGCGTTCATGGCGTCGGCCAGACCGACGCTGGTGGTGGTCTTGCCCTCGCCGGCGGGGGTGGGGCTGATGGCGGTGACCAAAATCAGCCGCCCGTCCGGTCTGGCGGCGTCCACCAGTTTATGGTCGATCTTGGCTTTGTATTTGCCGTAGGGGATGATCTGGTCGTCGGTCAGCCCGATCTTTGCTGCAATTTCGGTGATCGGCAGCATTTTGGCTGCCTGCGCAATTTCAATGTCTGTCATCATTTCCAACATACCTCCTGATGGATACAGCAAAACGATACACATTCAGTGTAGCAGACGCGGCGCGCAAATACAAGATACCTGCGGGGGAGCGCCTGCCAAAATTCAGCGCGGGCCGATCAGTCCGTGTGCCCAAAGCGTCTCGAAGGTGTTGACCGCGCCGCCATCTCGATGATTTTTCCGTTATGGACCCGACAGTCTTGTAAAAAATGCGGACAAGCTCTGCGGGCTGCATGGGCGCCATCTTCCTGCGCAAAAACAGCAGACGCAGGGGCGCGTCCGCTGTCAGGCTGTTTTTATACGCTGCCCTTTTTGACGCCCCACTTTTTAAAGTAGCGAATCATACTGGCAAGCTGCATTTTGAATTTGCCGGCATCCCGCATGGGGGCGCGATGCCAGGCGTGGACCGCGCGGAACTGGGGCACCAGATATACCTTGCCGCAGCGCAGCACCTTCTGGGTCAGGTCGGCGTCCTCCACGTACATAAAATAGTCCTCGTCAAAGCCGCCGATCTGACGGAACACATCGGTGCGCACCGCCATAAAACTGCCGGTGCAGAATTCGATCTGCCGCGGACAGGTCAGGTCCTCGTCCTGCATGGTGTAGTGCCGGTCGGCCTTGTCAAAAACAGAGCCGGGCATCCGCGGGGCCAGCTGACGCGCGAACAGGGCGCCGGGCGTCGGTTTGCGCCGCGGCAGATGCTGGATACGGCCGTCCGGAAAATACAGCTGCGGCGTTGCCATTGCGGCGTCGGGGCGTTCCAGCAGCCAGGCTGCCAGCCCGTGGAGCACGTCGCTTTCCAGAACGATGTCCGGGTTGAGGATGAAATGCACCTGGCTGCGCAGCCGGGGCAGAACCGCGTTGTGGCCGCCCCCGAAACCAAGATTCCCGGGCAGGCGGATCACCTCGACGCGGCTGTCGGAAAAATCCGTGGCGGCCAGTTTGTCGCCGCAGCCGTCGGGGCTGGCGTTATCCACGATATACAGCGACAGATCGCCGGGCGTATTTTGCAGGATACTACGCACGGCGGTGCAGACCTCGTCATAATCGCAATACGATACGATGCACGCGCTGATGGAAACAGGCGGTTGCTGGGACATAAAAGACTTCCTTTGCTGTGGGGATACGGGCGGTGCGCCGGCGGAAAAAGCCGGCGGTCCGTTTTAACCCTGCTGCGGTTTGATATACTGCTCGAAGAAGGCGTCCGCTTCCAGCGGTTCGGTATACAGTCCGCCCTGAACAAAGTCGGCGCCTGCGCGGGCGGCCAGGCGCGCCTGCGCGCTGGTGGAGATGCCCTTGATGCAGACATAGACGCCCAGCTGATGGAACAGGGCGAGCAGCGCGGGAAGGGCGGGATTGACGGCGTCGACTGCATCGCCCGCAAAATCGGACGACAGCTTGACCCAGCGCGGATTGAGCTTCCGAAGCATTTCCAGGCTGAACCATTCCGGCGAAAATCCGTCCAGCGCCACCGAAATATTGTGGCTGCGCAGGATACGGGTCAGGTCGGACAGATGCCGGTCGCCGGCGGCATAACAGCCGTTGTTCAGTTCCAGGCAGAGGGTGTTGGGGGACAGGGCATAGCGGGAAGCCATCTGGCAGACGGTTTCCAGAAAGCGCTTCTGGATGATCTGCCGGCTGCTGATGTCCATGCTGATCCCGAACCCGGGCGCCGACGCCTGCCAGGAGTGGACCTGGCTCATGGCGCGGTCCAAGGCCCAGCGGCCGACGGCAAGAATATCGCCGCTGTCCTCCAGGGCGGCCATCAGCTCCTCGTGGGTGACGTCGGGATATTCGGCGCTGGACCAGTACAGGATCGCTTCCGCCGCCGGGCAGCCGCCGCTGCGGGTGTACAGCTGGGGCTGATATCGGAGAGAGAAGCCCTCGAAGTCGCTGAGCACCGCGCGATGGATCGCGCCGCGCAATGCGTCGATGCGCTGTTCGTCACGGAACATATCGGAAGTGTAGGCGCACAGGCTTCCGGGGGCGGTGCGTTTTGCCGTGTTCATGGCAACTTCCAGGCGGCGGTGGAGGTCCTCGGCCCGGTCGCCGTCCGCAGGGTACAGCACGTATCCGCCGGTCAAAACAAGCGGGATCTCCTCCTCGCCTACCAGCAGCTCTGTGGCGGCAGTGCTGTAACGGTTGAAAACGGTTTCCAGATCCTCGGGTTCGGCGTCTTCCATCCAGTAAGCAAATTTATCGCCGTCCATACGGAAAAGGAATCCGGGCAGATGCATGGCAAGCAGCTTTTCTGCAAAGGCGCGCAGGACCTGGTTGCCGAACGCGTAGTCGTGGCTGCCGTTGATGCGGCTGAAATCGTCAATGTCAAACAGCAAAATACCGCCGGCCTGGCTGGGCCGGGCCAGCGTCTCGTAAAGACGCGCGCGAAATTCGTGGATGGTGTACAGGTTGGTGGTGTTGTCGTATTTGGGGTTCATCCCCATATTGCGCAGCACGGTGGCAAATACGGTGGGGGAACCGTTTTCGTCCCGGCGCAGCACGCCGCGGCTGCGGATCCAGACATACTGTCCGGCCTTGTTGCGGATACGATATTCGCAGTGGTGAACGTCGCCATTCTGACCGGAGAGCATGTGCTCCAGGTCGCGCACAAATTTGTTCTGATCTTCCGGGTGGATCCGGCACAGCCACATCCAGTCGGACGCTTCCATATACTCGTCCTGCAGATCAAATTCGCTGACTGCTGCGGCGCTCCAGCGGGAACGCCCGCCGACAAAGTCGCAGACATAAAAATAAACGTCCATCGCGCTTTGCGAAAGCATGTCGAACAGTTCGCAATCCAGCGCGGTATTCTGCGTCGAAGCGATTTCAACCACCTCCCTGTTCCTGTGAATTCACGGCCGCCTGATTCTTTATGCCTATCTTACCACATTTTTTGACACTTGTCATGTGAAAGGGACAAAATGTTGTGAATTTTACAAGAATGTTTATAAGTATTGGCGGAAAATACCAGCGGCATACAGAAAACGGCCGCCGGAAAAACTTTCGGCCGGCCGGCTATGCGAAAGGGGAGGCAGGGGCGCAAAAAAGCCGCGCCACAACGCCGGGAAAGCGTGGCAGCGCGGCTTTTGGAGCTACTGGCCGGACTTGAACCGGCGGCCTGCTGATTACGAATCAGCTGCTCTACCAACTGAGCCACAGTAGCATCTGCTGTGCGCCGGCCGGCGGAGCCGGCGGGCGCAACAACATATAGTATACAACATTTTTGCAGGAAGTCAAGTCAAAACCGGCAGGAACGGACAAAAAAGTTGGGACACGGCATCGCGCCCGTCAAATCTCGCCCGAAGGAGCCGGTTCATCCGGGGACGGGGATTCCTTCCCGGATTCCGGCGGCGCGGCCTCGTCCGGGACGATGACCGGGATGAAACGGCTGGCGAACCTTCCGCGGCCGCGGCTGCGGACATAAAAGTAGCCGATGATGGAAAACGCAACGGCTCCGATAAAGTTGACGAACAGGTCCTCCATGGTGTCCCACAGCCCGGTGTCCAGGTAGCCGCCCAGGCCCAGCGCAGTCTGGGTCCCGTCGCCCTGCACAACGATCACGTCGACGATGTCCTGAAAGATGACGGGCCGGTTGCTGTTGGTGGGGTCCAGCATCACGCTGCCAAAATTGTGGATGATGGAATCTTTTTGCATGTCCAGCAGGAAAAAGCGATCCATGCCCGCTTCAAAAAATTCCCACAGCACCCCCACCGTCATGGAAAAACAGAATGCGACGATGGCCAGGTAAAGCGGCGAAAGCGAGAATTTGACCTTTTCGTTGCGGTTGAGGATGTCCAAAAGCGAAAACCCGATCGCCGCACAGAGAAAGCCGTTCATGGTGTGCAGCATGGTATCCCAGTTGGGGATATAGAGATAAAAGGATTGGATCTCGCCCAAAATCTCTGCCGCATAGATGAACAGCAGGATGATCACTTCCAGCGTGTTCGGGATGTCGATCTTGAGCCGCCGCTCCAGAACCGTCGGGAGGGTGAACAGGATCAGGGTCAGTACGCAGAGGAAGACGTTTTCAAAATTGCGGTTGAACGCCTGCGCGATCAGGACAAAAATGACGGACAGCCGCAGCAGGAAATATACGGTCATGACCAGGCGCTTGTTTTTGATGGTGCTGCTCACCTCGGCGTGAAACAGGCGGAGTTTCTTCTTTTTGGATTCTTTCATCATATCCGGTCCTTCATGTCGTTGGGTGCTCAATCCAGGGAAAAATCGTTCGGGTCAAACTGGGGCAGTTCCTGCCGGCGCGGAACGCGCATCAGCGGGTCGTATTCAAACTGGCGGCAGCTGTAATAGGGGGATACCACGCCCCGGCGGCGGCAGTAGATCATCCGGCCGTCGGCGGCGGGGGTGCCGTATTTACAGTATGAGCAGGCAGGCGCGATTTTACTTCCGTACAGCTTTTTCTTGAATATCAATTGTCTTGTCACCTGCCTGTGGAATCCCTGCCGTCATGCGGCTTGAAAGGGCTGCGCCCCTGATGCATATTATAAATTTTCCGCCCCGTTTTGTAAAGCGCAGCCGCGAAAAAACAAAACAGCACAAAGGCGGTGTCGGGCGCCAGGCGGCTGGTCACGATCAGGCGGTCCTGCAGCGAGCTGAACACAGCGGCGTCGCCCGGCAGCGCGGGCGCGCAAAGGCCGGCCAGAGCCTGAAGGAGAACCAGGTGAAGGCAGCGGGACAGGGCAAAGAGGCCGAGCGGGACACCGTTCCCGGCCAGCTGCCGGACCTGGGAAAACACCGACAGCCCCAGCAGGCTGAGGCAGAGGCAGCAGCCCCGCAGCGCCGCGGCGCCGCCCAGCCCGGCAAAAGCGTCGCAGCCGGCGGTCACTTCCAGCGCCGCGAGCAGCAGGGCGCGGGGAACGCCCGTCAAAGGCAGGAAATTTTCCAGCATGGCCCCGGTCACCCGGAAAAACAGCACGCTGCCGCAAACGGTCAGGCTGCTGTCGACCGCGGCGCGGATCGCAGCGGGAAGCGACGCTACGGCCCCCCGGGCGGCCGCGCCGTCCGGCTGGCAGCCCTGCGCGGGGGCCGGCGGGACGCGCCCTGCCCTGCGCAGGCTCAAACAAAAGTGCAGCAGCGCCGCGGCAAGCAGATTTGCCGCGAGCTGAAGGCCGTACAGCAGCACGCCGAGCCGTACCGAGCCCAGCATCAGGCCGCCTACGCAGCCCACCACAAATCCCGGACCGGAGCAGCATCCCAGGATCAAAAGGCGCTGGGCGTCGCCGGGCGCAAGGCGTCCGGAGCGGACCGCGCCGCCGGTCAGCTGGGCGCAGACGGCGTATCCGCCCAGCCAGGAGAGCAGCAGGATCGGCGCGGCGCTGTCACGCAGGCCGGCCGCACGGACCAGCGGGCGCAGGGGAGCGGCGAGAAGCGCGCTTTCCGGCGCGGATATAAGCAAATTGCTGACGACAAAAAAGGGAAAAAGCGCGGGCAGCACACTGCGCGCGCACAGGGAAAGCCCCTGCGCAAACCCATCCGCCGCGGCCCGGGGGCTGCCCAGGAGCAGCAGCGCATACGCCGCCGTCAAAAAAAGCAAAATGCGGGAAACCGGCCGCCTGTTCATATCCTTGCCTCCTGCGCTATATATTTGATTGTATGCATGCTGTTCGACGGCGAAAGGGGGCGCAGCCATGAAACGTTATCGCCCGCATGCCGTACCGCGCCGCGCCGCGCAGCGTCCCGACCCGCGCAGCCTGTTCCGGCAGCCGGACGCCGGCTTTTACCGGCTGCCGGAACTGGAGATCCGCGGCGGATACATCCTGACCGACGGCTGCCGGCGTGTGCTGGATTTTGCACCGGAGCGGCTTTGCCTGGATATGGGACGCTTTGTTATTACATTGTATGGCGCGGGCCTGCGGATAGAATCTTTTGCCGGCAGGCGGCTGAGCGTGGCCGGGCAGGTCACGCGCATCGACTTTACCCGAAAGTGGGGTGCCGAGCATGGCGAAACCTGATTTTGCCGCTGCGGACCGGCTGCGCGTGCTTTTGCAGGGCGGCGCGTCGGTGCGGCTGCTGAGCGAGGCGGCCGGGGCGGGGATCCGGCTCCGCCGCGTCCGCCCCGGGAAAGACGGCTGTACGGCCGACCTGCTGGGAAGAGACCTGCCCGACCTGCTGCGCCGGGCGGAAAAACGGCAGGTCTCGGTCCGTATCCTCCGCCGGACAGGGCCCGGGCGTCTGGCGGCCAGGGTTTGGCGGCGGCCCGGCGTCTGGCTGGGAGCTGTGCTGTTCTGCGTCCTGGTCTGGCTGCTGTCCGGTTACGTGTGGCGGATCGACTTCGGCGCGCTGGAAGCGAAGCAGGCGTCGGCGGTGCGTACCCTGCTGCAGCAGTCCGGCGTCTGGGAAGGGGCGCGCCTGCGCGGGGAGACGCTCCAGGCGGTGCAGGACCAGTTGGCCGCACAGCCGGAACTGTTTGGCTGGGTCAGCCTGAATTTTGCCGGCGGCTGCCTGTTTGTGGAAAGCACGCCGATGGAGAGCCAACAGATCCGGACGACAACCCCCGAGACCGCTTTGTACGCCGCGGCGGACGCCGAGGTCGTGGCGGTCAAGGTGGAAAGCGGTTTTGCGCAGGTGGCGCCGGGGCAATACGTGGCCGAAGGGCAGCTGCTTGCCAATGCGCTGCGGGCGGACCGGGACGGGGATCCGGTCTACCAGCCGGCGTCGGGCAGCGTGACCGGCAGGGTAAGGCTGCGGCTGTCAGCGGAACAGGCCTACCAGACCGAGCAGACCGTGCTGACCGGCAGAAGCGCCCGGCAAAGCACGCTGTATCTGCTTGGGCTGGAGATCCCGCTGGAGGAAACGGAAACGCCGTTTGAACAGGCGGCTGTACAGGAGGAGTGGCGGCCGCTTGGCGTCGGGCAGATCGCGCTGCCCGGCTGCCTGCATGTGCGGCAGCTATGGGAGCAGGCCAGCCGGGTCCAGACGTTCAGCCTGGCGGCGGCGGAAGCGATGGCGCAGCGGGCATGCGTGCGGCAGCTTTTGGCCGACTGGCCGGATGCCCGTATCGAGCAGCAAAGTTTTGTCTTTGAGCACAACGGGAACGGCGTGGTCTGCCGGGCGGAGTTTGTTTTTTGCGCTGACATTGCAACGGCCGGGACCATGCAGCCGCTGCCGGACCCTACGGCGGAATGACGGCGGTCCGGGGCTTGACAATGACAACAATAACCTGTAAAATTTTGTGCATTATTCACAGTTTCTTTTGTCGACAATTGTGCTATAATTCATATTAGTAATGTCTTTGCACGGAGGTTGTTTGCCTGTTGGAAAAAGGAATTGAGCTTGACAGCATTGAACTGGCCGCCGCCATTTTTGGCAGCTGCGACCAGAATGTCCGCATGCTGGAAAACGCCTTTCACGTCACGGCGGTCTGCCGGGGCTCGACGCTTAAATTTACGGGAGAGCCGGAGGATGTGGAAGCGGCTGTCCATGCCGTGGACGGCATGGCTACGCTTTTGCAGAACCATACGCCGCTGGAGGAACAGACGGTGCGGTATTGCATCAGTCTGGCGCGCGGCGGCGAGGAAAAGCGCCTGCGCGAGCTGACGGACGACTTTGTTGCGGTTACCGCAAAGGGCAAGCCCATCCATCCCAAAACGCTGGGGCAGAAGGAATACCTTGCGGCTATCCGCAGCCACGCCATCACCTTCGGCGTGGGACCCGCCGGCACCGGCAAGACTTATCTGGCGGTGGCGATGGCAGTCAAGGCGTTTAAAAGCAAGGACGTCAGCCGTATCATCCTGACCCGGCCGGCGGTGGAGGCGGGCGAAAAGCTGGGGTTCCTGCCCGGCGACCTGCAGACCAAGGTGGACCCGTATCTTCGCCCGCTGTACGACGGCCTGTTTGACCTTTTGGGCGCCGAGACCTTCCAGAAGCTGACCGAAAAGCAGCTGATCGAGGTGGCGCCTCTGGCTTACATGCGCGGCCGCACGCTGGACGACGCCTTTATTATTTTGGACGAGGCCCAGAACACCAGCCCCGAACAGATGAAAATGTTTTTGACCCGCATGGGAGCCGGCAGCAAGGTGGTCGTCACCGGGGACGTGACCCAGATCGACCTGCCGGACAAGAGCCGCAGCGGCCTGGTGGACGCGCTGCGGGTGCTGCGGGGCATCGACGATATTGCGCAGATCTATTTCACGGAGAAAGACGTGGTCCGCCATCGCCTGGTGCAGCAGATCATCAAGGCCTACGACCGCGCCGCGCAGAACGCCGCCCGCCGGCAGCGCGAAAAGGAAACTACCGGCCAGCAACAGCCGGAAACAGCATCAGAATCATAAATTGCCGCCAGAATGGAGGAAACGCCCTATGTCCAACAAGGTTTTGATCAAAAACTCGCAGAATACGGTCAAGATCCCGTCCGGTCTGCGGATCCTGATCCGCCGCAGCTGCAATGCCGTTTTGGAATATGAAAAGTTTGACGGACCGGCTGAGATCAGTGTTACATTTGTCGACAATGCCCGGATCGCCGAACTGAACGCGCAATACCGCAGCAAGCCTATGCCCACCGACGTGCTCAGCTTCCCCATGGGGGAGGACGGCGCCTACGACATCGACGAGGACAACGGCTGCAAGATCCTGGGCGATATTGTTATCTCGATGGAGCGCGCCATGGAACAGGCGGAACTGTACGGCCATTCCCTGCAGCGTGAGGTCGCTTATCTGACCGTCCATTCGATGCTGCATCTTTTGGGGTATGACCATGAGGCGGGCGGCCTGGAGGCCGTGCGCATGCGCGAGAAAGAGGAAGCCGTCCTGATGCAGCTGGGCCTGCCGCGTACCGTCTCGTATACCAGCGATGAAGTCTGAGCTCAAGCGCTTTGGGCGGGGCTTCGTCTATGCCTACAACGGCATCCGCCTTGCCATCCGGGAAGAACGCAACGTCCGCTTCCATCTGTGCGCGGCCGCCTACGCCTATGCGGCGTCGGCGCTGGCCGGGCTGGATGCGGGCGGCTTTGCGCTGGTGTCGCTGGCAGTGTTCTGCGTCATCCAGGCCGAACTGATGAACTCGGCGGTGGAGCGCGCGGTGGACAAGCCGGATACCACCCACTGGTGGAGCGCCGGCGCCGCCAAGGATATGGCCGCCGGCGCCGTTTTGATGAGCGCCGTGGGCGCGCTGTGCGTGGGCGGTTTTTTGTTTCTGCAGCCGGAGCGCCTGGCAAGGCTGTGGGCGAACCTGACCGCCAGCCCGCTGAATTGGATCGTACTTGCCGGGTCGCTGATCCTGGCCTATCTGTTTGTGTTCCGCTTTGGCGGAGCGCCCAAAAAGGAGAGTTTGCCCCATGACGACAAAACCGAATGAGCCAGCCCGGACCAGCAGTGTGTTTGTGGCGCTGGTGGGCCGGCCCAACGTGGGCAAATCCAGCCTGACCAACCGCCTGGTGGGGGAGAAAGTCGCCATTGTGACCCAGAAGCCCCAGACCACCCGCAACCGCATCATGGGCATTGTGACAAAGGGGCCGGTGCAGTTTGTCTTGATGGACACCCCCGGCATCCACAAGCCCCGCAACAAGCTGGACGCCCGCATGACCCAGACGGCCTCCGCCAGCCTGGCCGACGTGGACGTGACGCTGATGCTGTTTGAGCCTGCCGGCGATTTTACCGAGTCGGAGCTGAAAATGGTCGAGGCGCTGAAAAAGGCCGGTCCCGCCGTGGGGATCGTCAACAAGGTGGACCTGCTTTCCGATTTTGCCGCGCTGGAGGCGCGCCGCCGCCAGGTGGAGGAGTTCGGCGTCTTTGACAAGGTGCTGACGCTCTCGGCCATGGACGGCACCGGCTGCGACGCGCTGTTTGACGTCCTGGCCCCTTACGGCAGCCCCGGCCCGCACTATTTTGACGACGACGCCTATACCGACCTGCCGGAAAAAGAACTGGTGGCGGAACTGGTGCGGGAGAAAGCGCTGCTTTTCCTGCGGGAGGAAGTGCCCCACGGCATCGCCGTGACGGTGGATTCTTTCAAAGAGCGTTCCGACAAGGACCTGATCGACATCACGGTGGCCATCACCTGCGAGAAAAAAAGCCATAAGGGCATGGTCATCGGCAAGGGCGGGCAGATGCTGAAAAAGATCGCCTCCGCCGCCCGCCTGGACTGCGAGGAACTGTTGGGCGCCAAGGTCAACCTGCAATGCTGGGTCAAGGTGCGGGAAGGCTGGCGCGACAACGAGCGCCAGCTGGACAATTTGGGATTTGCCAAGCCGTGACCGGACTTTGAATTGAGAGATACCGCCCGCGCCAGACGGCAATGGAAAATTTTGCCGCCGCCCCAGTCAGACAAACATCTCCGCCCCGCTGCGCTACACTGGTTTGTATCACAACGGCCGAAAGGGGTGGCGGAGATGCATGGACCGGGCGGTCTGGACGAACAATGGAAACGGTTTGCAGAAACCGGCGATATCTGGTACTATTTGGATTACAAAATGCAGCAGCGCGCCGCCGACACGTTGCCGGGAGAGGATGGCTATGCAGCAGACAGCGACAACGGGGCTTGTGCTGCGGCAGGTGAAAGTGGGGGAAGCGGACCAGATCCTGACCCTGCTGACCCCTGACCTTGGCGTGGTGTCGGCCTCGGCCCGCGGCAGCCTGCGCCCCAAAAACAAGCTGTTCAGCGCCTGCGGGCTGTTCTGCTATTCCGAGTTCGTCATCACGGCCGGGCGGTCCAGCCATTTTGTCGATTCGGCCCAGATCAAGCGCAGCTTCCACGGCCTGTCCCAAAGCGTGGAGGGCATGGCGCTTGCCATGTATATGGCCGAGGTGGCCGCGGCACTCTCGCCCGCGCCGCCGGAGTCGGCCGAGCACCTGCGCCTGCTGCTCAACAGCCTGTATATGCTCAGCGAGAGCAAGCGGCCGCTGCCCCAGCTCAAGGTTATCTACGAGCTGCGGGCCATGACGCTGTCCGGCTACATGCCCCAGCTGCTGGCCTGCGCCTCCTGCGGCAGATACGACGGCGGCGATTTTTATCTGGACCCGGCCGAAGGCACGCTGCTCTGCGCCGACTGTGCCCGGCGTCTCAACCGGACGCCCAACCTGGACGCAGGGGCGTTGTACGCGCTGCGGCATATCTGCCTGGCGGAGGACAAAAAGCTGTTTGCCTTTACGCTGACGCCCCAAAGCCTGAAGCGGCTGGGCTCCGTCAGCGAGCGTTATCTGCTGGCCCACCTGGGCCAGGGGCTGAAAAGCCTGGATTTCTTAAAAACACTGGGGGAGCTGTAAGCGCGCCGGTCCGGCCGCTGCGGCTGCCCTTTGCCATGGAGTAAGCAAAATTTATGGATACCTCATATCGAACGACCCTGGAGCTGGACAAGATCATTGCCCGCGCCACCGAGCTGTGCGCCTGCCGCGAGACAAAAGAGATGATGCAGGCCGTCGAACCCTGCCAGACCCCGGAGGACGAGCGCTGGGCCCTTGCCCAGACCGACGCGGTCAATTCATTGCTGATCAAAAACGGCAGCCCCCGCTTCGGCGCGGTGTCGGACGCCCGCCGCATCGCCGCCCACGCGGTCAAGGGCGGCATCCTCTCGATGGGCGAGCTGCTGGAGATCGCCGCCACCCTGCGCAACTTTGACGGGTTAAGCAAGTGGTACGGGGTCTCGGACCACGACATGCTGCCGGTGGACGATTTGTTTTTCGCCCTCAGCCCCCAGCCTGTGCTGGAGCGGCAGATCACCGAGTCCATCCTCTCCCCGGAAGAAATGGCCGACACCGCCAGCGCTACGCTGCGGGAGCTGCGCCGCAAGATCCGCCAAACCGAGGATTCCATCCGCACCAAGCTGGACAACATCATCAAAAACTCCACTACCAACAAGTTTTTGCAGGACGCGGTGGTCTCGCTGCGCAACGGCCGCTACGTCGTGCCCGTCCGCGCCGAGTACCGCGGCGAGGTGGGCGGCGTCATCCATGACGTCTCCTCCACCGGCGCCACCATCTTTGTGGAGCCTACCGCGGTGGTGGAGGCAAACGCCCGCATCATGCAGCTGCGCGCCCAGGAGCAGGAGGAGATCACCCGCATCCTGTCTGCCTTCTCGGCCCAGGTGGCCCAGCTGGAACCGCAGTTCTCCCACAGCTACGAAGCCATGCTGCAGATCGACCTGCTGCTGGCAAAGGCGCGTCTTGCGGTGGAGCAGAACGCTTTTATGCCCGCCGTCAACGACGGTGTGCGCTTTCAGCTGAACAAGGCGCGCCACCCGCTGATCGACAAGAAAAAGGTGGTGCCGGTGGACATCACTCTGGGCGACGAATACGACACCCTGGTCATCACCGGCCCCAACACCGGCGGCAAGACGGTATCGCTAAAAACCGCCGGCCTGCTCAACGCCATGGCGCAGCACGGCTTTTTGATCCCCGCCCACGAGAGCAGCGCCGTCTGCTGCTTTGCCGAGTATCTGGTAGACATCGGCGACGAGCAGAGCATCGAACAGAGCCTGTCCACCTTCTCCGGCCACATGAAGCGCATCACCGGCATTTTGCAGCTGGCCCGCCGGGGCACGCTGGTGCTGCTGGACGAGCTGGGCGCCGGCACCGACCCTGCCGAGGGCGCGGCGCTGGCGGTCAGCATCCTGGAACAGCTGCGCCGGCAGGGCGCGCTGCTGATGGCCACCACCCACTATGCCGAGCTGAAGGTCTACGCGCTGGAGACCCCCGGCGTCGTCAATGCCAGCTGCGAGTTTGACGTGGAGAGCCTGGCCCCCACCTACAAGCTCAGCGTGGGCGTGCCGGGCAAATCCAACGCGTTTTTGATCAGCGCCAAGCTGGGCATCCCGGAGGAGATCATCGACGCCGCCCGCGCCCACATGTCCAGCGACGACAAGCGGCTGGACAGCGTGCTGGCTCAGCTGGATGATCTGAAATTGCAGTTGAAAGCCGCCCAGGACGACGCCGAGCAGGCCCGCGCCCAGGCCGAAAACGCCCTGGCCAGCGCCGAGGCCCAGCGCGACGAGCTGATCCGCAAGGGCCAGGCTGAACTGGACGCTGCCCGCAAGCAGGCCCATGATCTGGTGCAGCAGGTGCAGAACGACGCCTACGCCCTGACCGACGAGCTGCGCCGCATCCAGAAGGACGAGAAAGCCAGCGCCGCCCAGCGGGCCATCCGCGCCCGCGAGATCGCCCGCAAGGACACCGAAAAGCTGCTTTCCCGCACCGAGAGCGGCGTGCAGCCCAAAAAGGAGTATGTGCCGCTGAAGGACGCCCAGCCGGGGCAGGAGGTGGTCATTGCCGACCTGAACCAGCTGGCCACCGTGCTTTCCCGCCCCGGGCGCGACGGTATGGTGGAGGTGCGCGCCGGCATCCTGAAAACCAAGGTCCCATTGTCCGGGCTGCGCGCGCCGGACAAAATGGAAAAGCCCCAGCGTCAGCAGCGCCAGCCCGCAAGGTCCCGCACCACCGTGCAGCTGGACCACGACCGCAGGGCCAGCATGGAATTGAACCTGCTGGGCTATACCGTGGAGGAGGCCCTGGCCGAGACCGACAAGTTCATCGACAATGCGGTGCTGCGTGGCCAGAATACCGTTTACATCATCCACGGCAAGGGCACCGGCGCGCTGCGCGCCGCCATCCAGAAGCATCTGCGCACCCATAAAAGCGTCAAAAGCTTCCGCCTGGGCCGTTACGGCGAGGGCGAGACCGGCGTGACTGTGGTGGAGCTGAAATAAAACCGCCTGCCGGAGCAGGAGAAAGGGGCTTGCCATGAGCCTGGACTACAACAGTACGCGCACCCTTGCCCTGACGCTTGGCCGCCGCGCGATCTCGGACATCCGTCGGGACGGGCTGCGGCAGCTGCGGAACTATGTGGACATGTGCACGCTTCTGGTCCGGGACCCGCTGCCCAAGGCGTTTTTCGGTTATCTCCAGTCGGAGCTGGCGGACGCCGATACGCCGTACTTCGGGCTGGTCCGGCGCATGATCTCCCAGGTGGCGGAGGATACCCTTTGTACGGTCGGCGTCAACCTGGGGCTGGGCAGCATGCTGTACGGAGCCGGCCTTCTGGCCGAACGGTCGGACGGCTGCCGGGTCCTGCCCTGGATGACCATCTCGTCCGGGGATGACACGGGCCTTGCGCAGGCTGTTGAGAAAGGGGAGTGGCAGGGCAGCTTTTTGTGGGCGCTGCATCTGAAAGGCCCGGTCAACAGCGCGGTGACGGCGCTGATCGCGCGGCATCCCCATTCCACCTTTCAGCTTTTGATCGAGCCGGAATACCTGCAAAAAGCCTCGGCCGAAGCGCTGCGGCGGCTGCCCAACGTGATGGTGCTGCTGTGGCTGCGGTCAACAGTCCTGACGCAGGCGGTCCGGGATGCCGCGCGTCATTTGAAAAGCGCGGCGGCGCTGTACGGCCTGGCTGTCACGCTGGACGACGCCTCGGCGGGAGAGATCCTGTCGCCGGTATGGCTGGAAGAAGCCGCCGCCTGCGCGCCGGTGTGCGTTTGCCTGCACGGCCCGGGGATGAGCGGAAGCGCCTCGGCGATGCTGGAGCGGGAGATCCGGTCCTGCCGGGTCCGCGGCGATGCGGGGATGCTGCTTGTGGACTGGCAGGGTGACGTCCGCGGGATCGACAGCCGGATGCCGCCGCATACCGCTGTGACCGTACGCGGTTCGCTGGCGTCTGACTGCCCGCTGCGGGTGTGACACAGATAGTAAGATCAAGAAAAAAGGAACCGCCATGGCGGTTCCTTTTTTGCGATTTGTCAGGTTTGCGCAGGCGGCGGGCAGCTGTCGCACAGGCCGAACACGGTTTCTGCCATCGGACGGGTGCACAGCATGTGCAGGCAGCTGGCATAATCGGTGATGCTGCCTTTCATTCCGTCGCGCACCCATGGGATCAGGATGCCCATGACTGCGCCGGACAGGAACCTGCCGGCAAAACGCAGCTCTTTGTCGCTGAGAGGCTCTATGCCGCCGGCCGCCTGCACGTCCCGCAGCCTTTGGGTCACCGTTGCGGCCAGAAACTCCTGGATATAATCGCGCAGGTTGTTTTGTCCGGTATAGCTCAGGGCGTTTGTATAAAAAGTCTTGTTTTCGCGGAAGTATTCCTCCAGGCCGACGGCGATCGCCTGCCAGTTGTCCGGTGTTGCCCGCCGGGCAAGAAACTGCATGATCCCGCTTTGGAAGGTCCAGTTGACCAGATCGTATTTGTCGGCAAAGTGGTAATAAAAGGTGTTGCGCCCCACGCCGGCCCGCTCGACGATGTCGTTGATCGAGATCTTTTCCAGCGGCTGGCTCTGCATCAGTTCCTGCAGGCTTTTGGCCAGCAGATTTTTTGTTTGGGTCGAACCGGCCATAGTTTCCTGCCCTCCCTGTGCGGATCGCCGTTTTTGCCGCGCCGGCCCGGCGGCCGCGGCCATGAGATGTATTATAACACAATTTCTGCGGGATTTGAACCGCCCAACTTTCCCGAATTGTGCATGAAACGGGCGGCGCGCAGATGCCCGGGCGTTTCCGGCGCGGAGCGAGGGGCTTGCAGCCTCCGGTAACGGACCGGGGATGAAAAAAGACCCGGCAGACGGCGTTTTTTGCAAAAAAACGGGGAACGGGACTTCATATTGTGTCTTATTTGTAACATCTTGCGCCAGCCGCTTGCCATTTGCTGAAAAAGCAGATAAAATGTATCATGTATTTTTATAAGTGTGCCCTGCGGCATACGGATAAAAATACCGCAAACATTGGCGTGCCGGGAAGGCGCGGGAAGCAGGGATACTGTTGAAACGACTATTTGTGATCAACCCTGTGGCAGGGCCGAGAAACCCGGCCGAAACGCTGCGTCCCCGCATTCTGGCAGCGGCCGCGGACACTGCGGACGAGATCGAAGTGATGGAAACGACCCACCCCGGCCATGCGCGGGAGCTGACGGAGCGGCTTGCACACAGCAGCGAGCCGGTCTGCCTGTATGCCTGCGGCGGGGATGGGACGTTCAACGAAATGGTGCAGGCGGCTGTGGGGCATCCAAACCTTTCCGTCGGATGCGTGCCCTGCGGCAGCGGCAACGATTTCGTGCGCAATTTCGGCCCGAAGGAAGCGTTTCTGGATATTCCGGGGCAGCTGGCGGCCACGTCTTATCCAATCGACACCATCCATACAGAATACGGGTACAGTGCGGCCATCTGCGCGGCAGGCCTGGACGCCAAGGTCGCTTACGGGATCCCGAAGTATAAGCGTCTGCCGTTGTGCGGCGGCAGCATGGCGTACAGCCTGTCCATTGTCGAGGCGTTCTTCAGCCCATTGGGGCACCCGCTCCGCATTCAATTGGACGATACGGTGCTGGAAGGCGACTATATGATGACCGCGATCTGCAACGGCAGGGTATATGGCGGCGGGTATACCGCCGGTCCTCACGCCCTGCTGGATGACGGGCTGCTGGATGTGGTGCTGGTCAAGCCGGTGCCGCGCATCCGGATGCCCGGCTTCCTGGCCAAATATAAAGTGGGCAGGCATCTGCAGGCGGACGACACGGTAAGCGCGGAGTTCCGCCCGTATATGACCTTTCGCCGTGTGAAGGAGGTCTCGATGCAGACGCTGGACGGCCGTCCGCTGATCGTTACGCTGGACGGCGAATGCGCGCCGCGCACCGAGCTGCATGCCCGGGTTTGCGAGAAAAACCTTTCTGTACTGCTGCCTGCCGGACTGGCAGCCGGCCAGCTGCCGTTTGTGCGGCGCTGAACGGCCCTGCCGGCGATGCGGATGCATAAGGACGTCCGCCGGAAGGCTGGTACAAGACCGGTCCGGTCAGTTTAAAGATTTTCTGCCGGGCCAATGGAGGGAAAAAGTATGCCTGAGAAGAAAGTAAAGGTAAAGATCGCCTCGAATGTGCTGCATCTGCCGGCCATTGCGCTGCGCGGCCTGGTGGTCTTTCCCAACAATATCGTCCATTTTGAGGTGGGACGGACCAAGTCGATCGCGGCCATCGAGGCTGCCATGCACCTCAACAGCAGCATCTTTCTGGTCTCCCAGCGAGAAATGGATGTGGAAGAGCCGGGGCTGCGGGATTTGTACAGCTACGGCGTTGTGGCCGAGATCAAGCAGGTGCTGCGCGTCTCGGACGAGCTGGTCAAAGTGCTGGTGGAGGGCAAAAGCCGCGCCCGCCTGATGGAGCTGGAATCCGGCGGCAAGTTTTTGCAGGCCACGGTCCGGCCGGCCCCGGTGCGCGGCATCAATACCGAAAAGCAGGCCCAGGTGGAGGCGCTGGTGCGCAGCCTGAAAGAATGCTTTGAAGAATATCTCAGCTTCAGCCCGCAGATCTCGAAGGATGTGGTATACAACATCCTCTCGTCGGACAACCCCCTGTACCTGAGCGAGTATATGCCGGCCAACCTGCTGTTCAAATATCAGGACAAGCAGGCGGTGCTCAACGAGTCCACCCTGCTGGGCCGGCTGGAAAAGCTGCTGGTGCTGCTGCACCGGGAGTGCGATATACTTGCCATCGAGAAGGACATTGACGAAAAGGTCAACGTCCAGATGGACAAGGGCCAGCGGGAGTATTACCTGCGTGAGCAGATGCACGCCATCAGCGAGGAGCTGGGCGACAGCGAGGATACCCGCGCCGAGGCCGACACCTATCGCCAGAAGATCCTTGACCTCAAGCTGGATGCCGAGAGCGAGGAAAAACTGCTGAAGGAATGCGACCGCCTGGCCCGGATGCAGGGCAACTCGGCGGAGACCAGCGTGGTCCGCAGCTATCTGGATACCTGCCTTGCGCTGCCGTGGCACACCACCACCAGGGACGACCTGGATCAGGCGCATGCCCGCAAGGTGCTGGACCGCGACCATTACGGACTGGACAAGGTCAAGGAACGGATCCTGGAGATCCTGGCGGTGCGCAAGCTGAACACCGACGTAAAGGGGCAGATCATCTGCCTGGTGGGCCCTCCGGGCGTGGGCAAGACGTCCATCGCCCATTCCATCGCCGAGTGCATGGGGCGCAAGTTCGCCCGCATGAGCCTGGGCGGCGTCCATGACGAAGCCGAGATCCGCGGCCACCGCCGCACCTATATCGGCGCTATGCCCGGCCGTATCATCAGCGCGGTGACCACGGCCAAGTCCTCCAACCCGGTCATTCTGCTGGACGAGATCGACAAGCTGGCGGCCGATTACAAGGGCGACCCTTCCAGCGCGCTTCTGGAGGTGCTGGATCCGGAGCAGAACCGCACGTTCAAGGACAACTATCTGGACATCCCGTTCGATCTCAGCGAAGTGCTGTTTATCACCACGGCCAACGACGCGTCCACCATCCCGGCGCCTTTGTACGACCGTATGGATGTGATCGAGCTTTCCAGTTATACCCGTACCGAAAAGTTCAATATCGCCAAAAAGCACCTGCTGCCCAAGCAGCTGAAAAACAACGGCCTGACCGGCAAAGTTACGCTGTCCAGCGGCGCGCTGTACGAGATCATCGACGGCTACACCCGCGAGGCCGGCGTGCGCAGCCTGGAGCGGACCATCACCAACGTGCTGCGTAAATGCGCCAAAAAGATCGCCGCCGGCGAGGCGGAGAAGATCAGCGTCTCGGCCGCCATGGTCAAGACGTTGCTGGGGCCGGAGAAGGTCAAGCCTTCCTTTATTTCCCGCGCAAACGCGGTGGGCATTGCCAACGGTCTGGCCTGGACCAGCGTGGGCGGCGAGATGCTGCCGGTGGAAGTGGCGGTCATCCCCCAGGGCAGCGGCAAGATCGAGCTGACCGGCAGCCTGGGCGACGTGATGAAGGAGAGCGCCCATCTGGCTGTGACCTACGCCCGCGTCCATGCCGACGAGTACAACATCCCGGCCGACCGCATCAAAACGTCGGACATCCACATCCACGCCCCCGAGGGCGCAGTGCCCAAGGACGGCCCTTCGGCCGGCGTCACGCTGACCACGGCGCTGATCTCGGCGCTGTCCGGCGTGCCGGTGCGCTGCGACCTGGCCATGACCGGCGAGATCACGCTGCACGGCAACGTGCTGCCCATCGGCGGTTTGAAGGAAAAGAGCATGGCCGCCTTCCGGGAAGGCATCCACGAGGTGCTGATCCCCAAGGACAACGTCAGCGACCTGCACGAGGTGGACGCCGAGGTGAAAAAGGCTGTGCGCTTTGTGCCGGTGGGCGACCTGTCCCAGGTGCTGGGCGAGGCGCTGGTCAAGCCGGCGCGCACCACCCCGCGGGAGACCCATCCCGTGCCCACCGCCACCCAGCTGATCGCCGCCGAGCCGGTCCCCGCCAAGGATACGGCCAAGGAGCCTGCCGCTGTGATGTGAGCGGTCCGGCAGGAGAAGATTTGAGGAGAACATGAATTTTCATCTGAGCGACTTTCAGGCATCCTACGGCCTTTCCAGCCAGCTGCCTGCCAGCGACCGGCCGGAGTTTGTATTTTCCGGCAGGTCCAATGTGGGCAAGTCCAGCCTGATCAACCGGCTGTGCCAGCGCAAGAACCTGGCCCGTGTCAGCGCGACGCCGGGCAAAACGGCCACCATCAATTTTTACCGCGTGGATACCGTCTACTTTGTGGACCTGCCGGGCTACGGCTACGCCAAGGTATCCAACGCCGAGCGCCGCCGCTGGGACGAGCTGATCAACAGCTATTTTGAAGCCGAGCGCCGCACCACGCTGCTGGTGCAGCTGCTGGACAGCCGCCATGCCCCCAGCGCCGACGACGTGCAGATGCTGGAATACCTGCATTACCACAAGATCCCCTTTGTGGCTGCGCTGACCAAGGCGGACAAGCTGAAAAAGACCCAGCAGCAGGCCGCCATGGCGGAGTTTGCCGCGCTGCTGGAACCTTACGGCTGCCAAAAGGTCTTTCTGACCAGCGCCGAGAAGGGGCTGGGCATCGAGGAACTGCAGGCCTGCCTGGCTGCCTGCCTGGAACAGCCGGAGGCGTGATATGGCGGCATACGGAGAATTTGCCTGGTTTTACGACGAGTTCAACGGCGAAGCCGATTACCAGGCGCTGTTTGATTATGTCCACGGCGAGCTGACAGCCAACGGCGTCGCCGACGGCCTGCTGGCCGACCTGGGCTGCGGCACCGGCGACTTGACGCTGATGCTCAGCCAGGCGGGCTATGACGTGATCGGCATCGACCGCTCGCCGGAGATGCTCAGCGTCTTCCGCGAGAAAGCGGACGAGCTGGGGATTTCCGGCAAAGTGCTGCTGCTCTGCCAGGATATCCTGTCCATGGAGCTGTACGGCACCATTCGGGCTGCGGTGTCAACCTTTGACACCTTCAACCACATCGGTCCCATCCAGCAGTTTGAAAAGGCGGTCCGGCAGGCCGCCTTTTTCATGGAAAAGGGCGGGGTGTTCCTGTTTGACCTGAACACCCCTTACAAGCACGAGCGGGTGCTGGGCGACAACGCCTATACCATCGAGGCGCCCGACGCCCGCTGCGACTGGCAGAACCACTATGACCCGGCCGGCTGGGTGGATATGCAGCTGACCATCACCGACCTGCCCTCCGGCCAGGTGGTGAGAGAATCGCTGCGGGAATACAGCTACTCGATGGAAACGGTCCGCACCGCGCTGGACCGCTACGGGTTTACCCTGGTAAAAGTTTCGGACGGCGAGGCTTTCGGTCCGGTGCGGCCGGACAGCCAGCGGTGGATCTTCACCGCCGTCAAGCGTTACACGCAGGAGGAAACAGTATGACTGAAGAAATGAACCAGACCCCCAACCTGCTGCGGGGCATCTCGGAAAATGGCGGCGTCGTGTTTTACGGCGTCGATTCCACCGAGATCGTCCGTCAGGCCGAGCAGTTCCATAAGACCAGCGCCGTCACCACGGCCGCGCTGGGCCGCCTGCTGACCGCCGCCTCGATGATGGGCATGATGCTGAAAAGCCGGCAGGATTCCATCACGCTGCAGATCAAGGGCGGCGGCCCCGCCGGCCGGCTGCTGGCCGTCTCGGACGGCAGCGGCAACGTCAAGGGCTATGTGCAGAACCCGGTGGTGGAGCTTCCGCCCCGCGCCGACGGCCACCTGGATGTGGGCGGCGCGGTGGGGCGCGACGGCACGCTGGACGTCATCCGCGATTTGGGGATGCGGGAGCCTTACATCGGCCAGGTGCCGCTGGTCTCTGGCGAGATCGCCGAGGACGTCACCCGTTACTTTGCCATCAGCGAGCAGGTGCCCACCGTCTGCGCGTTGGGCGTGCTGGTCAACCAGGACCTGACCGTGCAGTGTGCGGGCGGGTTCATCGTCCAGCTGCTGCCCGGCGCCACTGACGACGAGATCGACCGGCTGGAAGCCAACATCAAGGCCATGCCTGCCGTCACCGCCATGCTGGCCGAGGGAAAGAGCATCCGCGATATGCTGGATCTGGCGCTGGACGGCTTTGCGCCGGAGATCCTGGACAGCGAGCACGTGGCTTACCTCTGCGACTGCAGCGAGGACCGGGTCAAGAGGATGCTGTACAGCCTGGGCCGCAAGGAAGTGGAGAATCTGCGCGCCGAGGACCCCATTGCCGAGGTCAACTGCCAGTTCTGCGACAAAAAGTACCATATCGACCTGAACGAGCTGCTGGCAGACTGGCCCGCGCCGGAACAGCAGCCCGGTGACGGGGACGGCGCGCCGCAGGATGCGCAGGAATAAATGCACCGCGGAAGAGAAAGGGGAGAGCAACTGTGGAATTGAGACCCTATGAGTACCGCGAGGACTTTTTTGTCTACCGCCACGACGGCGACTATCTGGGCAACATCCAGCCCGGCAGCCTGTTCCGCTACGCCCAGCAGGTGGCCAACACCCAGTGCGCGGTGATGGGCATCACCGACGAGACCTACGCCAAAACCAACACCGCCTTTCTGCTGGCGCGGCAGGCGCTGCACATTTCGCACATGCCCCACGTGGACGAGAAGCTGACGATGATCACCGCGCCGGAGCGGATGCGCCATGCCGTCAACAAGCGGCTGTACACGGTCTACGATTCCAACGGCACCGAGCTTGCCTTTATCGACAGCCGCTGGGTGCTGGTGGACCTGGACAAGCGCACCATCCTGCGCACCCGCCCGCCGGAGCTGGACGGCCCCTGGGCCGAGGAAAGCCTGCCCCGTTCGCTGCCTATGCGGCTGAAAAAGGCCGAGACGACCGAGGAGGCCGGCGCCTGCACCGCGACCTATTCCCGCTGCGATATGAACGGCCACCTGAACAACAGCCGGTATGTGGATATCGTGATGGACGCGCTGCCGCTGGAACTGCTGCAGACCCATGCGGTGGAGGACCTGGTCATTTATTACCACATCGAGGTCCCCCTGGGGGACAGCTTTGTGCTGCGCCGCGGCCGGCTGGAAGAAAACAAATGGTACTTTGCCGGCTGGCGGAAGGACGCCTGCCTGTTTGAGGTCAACCTGACGCTGCGCCCCCGCGCCGAACTGGAAGCCCGCTGAGCGCGAAGGGCCGCCATACCCGGAACAAGGGAGAGAAAGAGCAAAAAGTGAAAAAAGAGTTACAACTTTTTTACAAATTCCCCTTGACAAACGGTGTCAAAAGGGTTACAATTTAGTTGCAAGTTAATTACAACCACTTTTTCATGTGTTCTTCTCCTCCTTTCTGAAACCCCCGCCTTTCCCTCAGGCGGGGGTTTCGCCTTGTCTTTGGCTTTTGAGGGCAGCGCCTTGCGTCAGCAGCGAAAAAAGAGCAGGGAAGTATGACTTTCTCTGTACGGGATACGGCAATTTCCACAACTTTCTTGACAGGTTTCGAAAAAAGATTCTACACCCGAAAATTTTGTGTTTTGTCCGCGGATATGGTACAATCATCGTTAAACAGAATGTTCACAGCCTGATAAACTGCCTGCCCAGGCGGCCGGGCGCAACAAAGAAAAGGAGAAGCAAATGGCATACTATTTCAGCGAGCCTTCCCGCACCTTTGGCGAATATCTTCTGGTTCCCGGTTATTCTTCTTCCGAGTGTATCCCCGACCGCGTCAGTCTGCGGACCCCGCTGGTCAAATACCGCAAGGGGCAGGAAGAATGCCCCCTGTCCATGAACATCCCCATGGTGTCGGCCATCATGCAGTCGGTTTCCGGCGAGAATCTGGCCATTGCGCTGGCCAAGCAGGGCGGTATCTCCTTCATTTACGGCTCCCAGAGCATCCAGTCGGAAGCCGACATGATCCGCCGTGTCAAGGCATACAAGAAGGGCTTTGTCACTTCTGACTCCAACCTGCCGCCGGAGGCTACCCTGGCCGACGTGCTGGACCTGAAAGTCCGCACCGGCCATTCCACCGTCGCCATTACCGACGACGGCAGCGCCCACGGCAAGCTGCTGGGCCTGGTGGCATCCCGCGACTACCGCCTGTCCCGCATGAGCCGCGAGATGAAGGTCACCGAGTTCATGACCCCCATCGAGAAGCTGGTGACCGCCCCCGCTACCACCAGCCTGCACGACTGCAACGACATCATCTGGGACAATAAGATCAACACTCTGCCCCTGATCGACGAGCAGGGCCGCCTGCAGTACATGGTGTTCCGCAAGGACTACGACAGCCACAAGGAGAACGTCAACGAGCTGCTGGACGCCAACAAGAGCTATGTGGTGGGCGCCGGCATCAACACCCGCGATTATGCCGAGCGCGTGCCCGCGCTGGTGGATGCCGGCGTGGATGTGCTGTGCATCGACTCCTCCGAGGGCTTCTCGGAATGGCAGGCCCGCACGCTCAGCTGGATCCGGGAACGCTACGGCGACAAGGTCAAGGTCGGCGCGGGCAATGTGGTCGACCGCGAAGGCTTTTTGTTCCTGGCCAAGGCCGGCGCTGATTTTGTCAAGATCGGCATCGGCGGCGGTTCCATCTGCATCACCCGCGAGACCAAGGGCATCGGCCGCGGCCAGACCACGGCGGTCATCGAGGTGGCCAAAGCCCGCGACGAATACTACGAGCAGACCGGTATCTATGTGCCCATCTGCTCGGACGGCGGCATCGTTCAGGATTACCACATCACTCTGGCGCTGGCCATGGGCGCGGATTTTGTGATGCTGGGCCGCTATTTTGCCCGCTTTGACGAAAGCCCGACCAACAAGCTGCGCGTGGGCGGCAATTACGTCAAGGAATATTGGGGCGAAGGCTCCAACCGCGCCCGCAACTGGCAGCGGTACGACCTGGGCGGCGCACAGAAGCTGAGCTTTGAGGAAGGCGTGGACAGCTACGTACCGTACGCCGGCCCGCTGGCGGACGGCGTGCAGACCACGCTGTACAAGGTGCGCAGCACCATGTGCAACTGCGGCGCGCTGAGCATTGAGGAGCTGCAGCAGAAAGCCCGCCTGACGGTCGTCTCCTCCACCAGCATCGTCGAGGGCGGCAGCCACGACGTCATTTTGAAGAATTCGGCCACCAACTGATCGGATGGCCTGCGCAGCCTCGCCGTGCCGGAAACCCGGTACGGCGGGGCTGCTTTTTATCTGCTGCGCAAAAATGCCCCGGCAAAGCCGGGGCAGAGACGGGGGAATCCCTGAAATACGAGCGGCACATGTCACGTATGCCGGCCGCAGAAGCCTTTTGGGGAACCGCTCGACTGACGAGTGATTTCCGGCAAAAAACGGAGGACTGCCCGTGGGCGTCCTCCGTTTTTCTGTGCAGGTCAGATCAGCGCGGCGGTGATCAGCGACATCTTGTAGACCTCCTCAGCGTTGCAACCGCGGGACAGGTCGTTGATGGGGGCGTTCAGGCCCTGCAGGATGGGGCCGTAAGCCTCAAAGCCGCCCAGCCGCTGGGCGATCTTGTAGCCGATGTTTCCGGCGTTGATGTCGGGGAAGACGAAGGTGTTGGCGTAGCCGGCCACCTTGCTGCCGGGGGCTTTCAGCTGGCCGACCTCCGGGGCGACGGCGGCGTCAAACTGCAGCTCGCCGTCCACCTTCAGATCAGGGGCCAGTTCCTTGACGCGGGCGGTGGCATTGTGCATCTTGTCCACGCTGTCGCCCTTACCGGAACCGAAGGTGGAATAGCTCAGCAGCGCCACGCGCGGGTCGATGCCGAAAACCTTGGCGGTCTCGGCGGTCTGCAGGGTGATTTCGACGATGTCGTCCTCAGCCGGCTCGATGTTGATGGCGCAGTCGCCCATGGCAAGGCATTCCTCGCCGCGCATCAGGATAAAGCAGCTGCTGACCGACTTGACGCCGGGCTTGCACTTGATCAGCTGCAGGGCGGGGCGGACGGTGTCGGCGGTGGAGTAGGTGGCGCCGCCCAGCAGGCAGTCGGCCTTGCCCATTTTGACCAGCATGGTGCCAAAGTAGTTGCTCTTGCTCAGCGCGGCGCGGCACTGCTCCTCGGTCATCTTGCCCTTGCGCAGGGCGACCATCTGGGCGACCATCTCGTCGAAGCCTTCGTAGTTGGCGGGGTCGATGACGGTGGCCTTGCTCACGTCGAAGCCACCCTCCTCGGCAGCTTTTTTGACGGCGTCGGGCGCAGCCAGCAGGATCACATTCAGCACGCCGTTTGCCAGCAGGCGGCTGGCCGCGCTGAGGATACGGGCGTCGGTGCCTTCGGTAAAGACGATGGTACGGGGCGTTTCCCGCAGCTGGTTCTCAAAGCGTTCAAAAATATCCATCTACTGTATACCTCCGATCAGTTGCGGCGTGTTTCACAAAAAAACAGCCTTTTCTTCTGGATATTTTGATTATAGCATCTGTCGGACGGCTTTGCAAAGGGGGAAATGCAAATCTGTCGCTTTTGCACAACAAAGGCCCCGCCTGTGGCGGAGCCGGCAGAAAATTGATGGTCCCTGGCGGGGAAAGCCGTGTTTGGGCAATGTCATAGTCCGTACATTAGGGCTGAAACCGCAAAGGGAAGCTGGCGTTCCCAGCTGGCCTCGCAGTGCTGGCCGCCGGGCACGATGCGTGCGGTCAGCAGGACATGGCGGTCCAGCAGGCGGCTGCAAAGCGCTGCAAACTCGGAACGCATGGCGCTGTGGTTCGAAAGTTCCCGCGCGCCATAGTCCATGTACACAACGGTGGAAGGTCCCAGCCGTGAGCTGGCCAGCGTATCTGCCAGCCCCCGGGGGGAGACCCACAGGGAAGGGGAGAGCGCGGCGGCGCGGGAAAACACATGGTTGTACTCCATTACGGCATACAAGGCCATCAGCCCGCCCATGGAACTTCCGCCGATGAAGGTATGCCGCCGGTCCGGCAGCGTCCGCGTTTGCCGGTCGATTTCGGGCTTGAACTGGCGGACGAACCATTCCATGGTCTCGTGCCCGTAAGCGCTGACATTTCCAAAGCGCGGATTGCGGAAGGGGTAGGGCGTGTACTCGGACAGGCGCTCGTTGTTGGGGCCGTGGTTGCATTCGACTGCGGCGACGATCAGCGGCGTGGCGGTGGCGTCCAGGTATTCCTTCATCCCCCAGCATTTGCCGTAAGTGGCATGACTGTCAAAGAAAACATTGTGCCCGTCAAACATATACAGGACAGGAAAACGGCGCTGCGGTTCGGCGTCGTAGCAGGCCGGAAGATACAGATAGGCTCGGCGCTCCTCCGGGCCGTTCACCCCGGGCACGGTAACATTCCAGTACGTTACCATTTGCGATACCCCCTAAAATTCACTTCCTCCTGAGTTTAACACATGGATACGGCAAATGCAATTTATCTGGCGGGCACGGCTTCAGCCGCCCGCCCAGAGCGTGCGTAGCGCCTGACATTCCAGCTCTGCCAGTTCCGGCCATGCCGTGTTGCGAAACAGCGAGTCGTAACGGTACAGTCCCGCGCCGTCGACGCCCTGTGCGGCAAGATAGGACGCCTGCTCGGCCAGCGCGCTGCCGCATTGCCATTCGCGGAGAGCGGCTTCCCCGTCGGCGCCGTCCCCATCGCCGATCCGATATGCCCCCAGCCCGACGTAAAGCTGTACGGCCGGGTCGCGCGGCAATGCCTGCCAGGCCGCCAGACAGTTGGGCAGAGCCATGGCGTCGCTCCCGTCCTGAGTGTATTCCATGCCCCAGTAGATCTGCGGCATCAGATAGTCCACATAGCCAGGCTCGCTCAGCCAGAGTCCAACGTCGCTGTACTGCGACGTATAGTTGTTTTCAAGGTTTCCCTGCGGAGATATCCCAAACCGGACCCCATATTCGTGGGCGATCTCCCAACAGCGCTGCACAAGGGCGGTCACGTTGCCGCGCCGCCAGTCGTCCAGCGTCATGGCGCCGCCGGCCCGGCGGTATTCGGCGTATTCCCCGGCGTCGATGCTTTCGTCTGTGGTAGGGTAAAAATAATCGTCAAAGTGTATGCCGTCTATATCGTAGTCCTCGCACAGTTCCTGCACGCCGGCGGCAATATACTCCCGGACTTCGGCAAGGGCGGGGGAGAGCCATAAACCGCCGGAAGCTTCCCGCACCCATTCCGGGTGCTGCCCGGCAAGGCCTGTCTCGCAAAGCTGTTCCGGCATGCCGCCCGACTGCAGGCGATACGGGTTGATCCAGGCTTCCGCTTCTAGCCCCCTGGCGTGGGCTTCCCGCACCAGGACAGCCAGCGGATCAAAGCCGGGGGACTTCCCCTGGACGCCGGTGCACAAATGGCTGAAAGGGAACAGCCTGCTGGGGTACAGCGCATCACCGAAAGGCCGCACATGGGCGATCACGACCGTTGCGCCCAGGGCGGCGCAGTTGTCCAGCATGGAGGAAATGTCCCGGGTAAAGCTGTCCTGCGAAGAAAAATCGACCGTCTGCCATTCCAGATAGGAGAGCCAGATGGCGCGGTATGGCTGCGGATTGCCCGTCGATCCCTCTGCTGGGTCGGGGGCCGCGGTGGCGGGGCTGCCGGACGGCGCGGCGGACTCGGGGGTGACGGCGGGGCTGTGCGGCGCAGGCCCCAGCAAAAGGGGCAACAACAGCAGCGAAAGCCCCATCGCCGCCGCGCACAGCGCGGTCAGCGCCGCAGCGGCTGTACGACGCAATTTCAAACACCTCCCCCGATCTCGCAATACGGCGATGCTCGCGCATCGTGCTGCCGTATTCTGGCAGGTTTGCGCCGGACAGTCGTTTTTTCTGGGGATACCGTTCGTGCCCGGCGAACTGTTTTACTTATATGCGGGGAGGAGCCCAATTAAGCATTGGGCAAAAAACAACAGGACCCGGCATGCCTTCCGGAGGAAGGAATACCGGGCCCTGCGCTGGGTCAGCAATGGTTTCAGTTTTCCTGTTTGGCACATTCGCTGCAAAGGCCGAACAAGGTCAGAAAATAATTTTCGACCTTGACGTCCGGGCAGGATGTGGCAAGGGCGCGCAGTTCATCTTCCTGGATAGGCAGGCTGACGACCTTGCGGCATTTGCGGCAGAAAAGATTTTGATGTACGCCAAGCTCACCGTCAAAACGGTCCGCTTCGCCGGGGATGGAGACCCGGCGAACTTTACCGATCTCGACCAGAGTATTCAGGTCGCGGTAAACGGTGCCAAGGCTGAGCCGCGGGCAGACCTCGCGCAGAGAAGTGCAGATCTGCTCTGCCGTGGGATGATCGGTGCGGGAAAGCACCTCTTTTAAGATCAATTCGCGCTGATGTGAGTAACGCATGGGTTTGTCTCCTTTTGCTGTACTTGTTTCCTGAACCATTTATATACTTTATATTCCCAGACTCCGATTTAGAAAACCAATTCGAAACCAAAGCTATAAATGCACAATAGCCATCTTAAAAGATTATATATGAATTGTAATAATTATCTATCTATTTGTCAACCTGTCAAAATGTGATAAATATGTGAAAACGGTTAAGTTTTAAAAAATAGATAACGAAACAGCGAAATTATATTACGTTCTGAAAATTGTACAACCGTTCAGTGTAAGAACGGAAGCAATATGTACTTTCGTTGTATAAAGGAACGTTTCCTGTATGCTGCCTGTATGCATGCAAACCGCAGGGGAGATCGCGGCAAAAACGCAAAGGAAACTGCCGGACCGGGAATGCGCAGCGAAGGCGGAAAAGACGTCAGGCCGCGCCTGTCCTGATCTGTCCTAAATTTTGGCGACCGACAGCGCCTGCCAAAAGCGGCTTTTGCAGCGGCGGAAAACGGCAGAACGCATGCCGACGGCGCGCTCCGGCCGGCGGCGTACTTTTTGCAAAAAAAGATCCGCCCGCGGTCGGCAGGCGAGGACCCGGCTGTTCGCAGGCGGACATAAAAAGGCGGAGAGGGGGCGGGAACGCGGCATGGCCGCCGAAAAAACAAGCGGCGGCGTGAACGAAACACGCCCAAAACCTGCCTCCGATGAAAAAAATACGGCAAAACGGCATGCACTTTGGCGCGGAAAGCGGTTTCCTGTACCGGTTGTAAAGATACGTATCGTATTGTTTCGCACAATAGGGCGGATGTCTTGAAAAATTTACAAAAAAAGAAAAAATGAAACACGGCACAGCCAATCTGTCACGGCTTGCCCTTGATCCGATGCCAATACGCGGCGGCCGCCTGTTCCAGCTTGTTGTCCCCGTAGGTGTAATAGCGGGCGTCCTTCAGCACATCGGGCAGATACTGCTGCTCCACCCAATGGCCGGGGTAATCGTGGGCATATTTGTAATGCTGGCCCTTGACGGCGGCGTCCTCGCCGTCGTAGTGCTTGTTTTGCAGCTGCCGGGGGATGGGGCCGGTTTTGCCGGCCTGCACGTCCGCCGTGGCGGCGTTCAGCGCCGTGTGGGCGGTGTTGGATTTCGGGCTGGTGGCCACCAGCACCACGGCGTCTGCCAGCGGCAGCTGAGCTTCCGGCAGGCCCAGCATGTTGGCGGCGTCCACAGCGGCTTTGACGATGGGGATGATCTGCGGGTAAGCAAGCCCCACATCCTCGCAGGCGGTGACCATCAGGCGGCGGCAGGCGGATACCAGATCCCCGGCCTCCAGCAGCCGGGCCAGGTAATGCAGCGCCGCATCCGGGTCGGAGCCGCGCATCGACTTCTGATATGCGGAGATGATGTCGTAATGGTCGTCGCCCTGCCGGTCGTAGCGCATGGCGGTATGCTGGGCCACCTGCTGCACCATGTCCAGCGTCACCGTACGGCAGCCGTCCTGCACCGGCGCGGCGGTCACGGCGAATTCCAGGTTACCCAGCGCCTTGCGCATATCGCCGCCGGCGCTGTGCGCCAGATAGTCCAGCGCATCAGGGGCCATATCGATCTTGCAGTTCTGTTCGATGCCCAGTCGTGCGGCGGCATTTTGCAGACCCTGCGCAATATCCTGCGCGTTCAGCTGCTTGAACTCGAACACGGTGCAGCGGGAGAGCAGGGCGTTATAGATGTAAAAATAGGGATTTTCGGTGGTGGAGGCGATCAGCGTCACGGTGCCCTGCTCGATGCATTCCAGCAAGCTCTGCTGCTGCCGCTTGTTGAAATACTGGATCTCGTCCAGATACAAAAGGATACCGCCCTCGCCGGCCAGGGTGCCCACATCGGCCAGCACCGCTTTGATGTCGCCGGTGGAGGCGGTGGTGCCGTTGAGCTTGTGCAGGTGCATGCCGCTGTTTTGGGCGATGATGCCCGCCACGGTGGTCTTGCCCACGCCGGAAGGCCCGTAAAAGATCATGTTGGGGATGCGGCCGCTGTCGATGGTGCGGCGGAACACCTTGTCCTTCCCCAAAAGATGCTGCTGGCCGCATACCTCGTCCAGCGTGCGCGGCCGCAGCCGCTGTGCCAGTGGTTCCATGTTGCCCTCCTGCCGGTGTTGTGGGTGCCGCCCGGATTTTGGGCGCATTACTTGCATTATAGCGCAGCGGCGTGGTAGAATCAACCAGGGAAGTCCGGGCGCCGCGGATGCGCCGCCCGCCTGCCGGAGAGGAACGTGAAAAAGGCATGACAAAAAAGGAACTGGCCCTGGTGTGTATCGAGCGGCTGAAACAGCAGTACCCGCTGGCCGAATGTACGCTGGACTACGACCACGCCTGGCAGCTGCTGGTGGAAGTGCGCCTGGCCGCCCAGTGCACCGACGCCAGGGTGAATGTGGTGGTGCAGGAGCTGTTTGCCAAATACCCCAATGTCGCCGCGCTGGCCGCCGCCACGCCGGAGGAGATCGAGGAGATCGTCCGCCCCTGCGGTCTGGGCCGTAGCAAGGCGCGGGACATTTCGGCCTGTATGCGGATGCTGCGGGACGAGTATGACTGCGGCATTCCCCAGACTTTCGACGAGCTGCTCAAGCTGCCGGGCGTCGGCCGCAAAAGCGCCAACCTGATCATGGGCGACGTGTTCGGCAAGCCGGCCATCGTCACCGACACCCACTGCATCCGCCTGTGCAACCGCATCGGCCTGGTGGACAACATCAAGGAACCCAAAAAGGTGGAGATGGCCCTGTGGAAGATCATTCCGCCGGAGGAGGGCAGCGATTTCTGCCACCGTCTGGTCCACCATGGCCGGGACGTCTGCACCGCCCGCACAAAGCCTTACTGCGAGCGCTGCTGCCTGGCGGACGTCTGCCGCTATGCCGGCGAGAACGGCCTGGCCCCGGCCGCGCCCCGGCAGGCAGAAACGCAGCAGTAAACCGGGGCATCCGCGCCGCAGGGCATGGTAAAACCGGCGGCATGTGCTATAATGGAAAAAACCGCAAAGACAAAGGACCGAACCGCATGAAGAAACACACCGACCCCAACGCCCGTCTGGGCGGCGAGCTGATGTCCGCCAAGGTGGTGGAACGGCTGGCCGCCGAACTGAAAACCGGCCGCTACGCCGGGCAGGACCGCCTGCCCGCCGAGGTGGAACTGGCCGCCCAGCTGGGTGTCAGCCGCACCGTGGTGCGCGACGCATTGAGCGAGCTGGAACGGGAAGGCTTTGTGGAGCGGGTGCGGGGCATCGGCACCGTCGTCAACCGGGATGTGGTGGCGCTGGAAAACCGCGCCGACCACAAGCTGGAGTTTTACAGCATGATCCGCGCCAGGGGCTGCGAGCCGCGCTCCGACCATCTGGACGTCACCAGAGAGGCCGCGGACGCTCCGCTGGCCGAGAGCCTGGGCATCCGCGCCGGCGACACGGTATTGCGCATCCATCGTCGGGTGTTTGCCGACGACGTGCCGGTCATCTATTCCAGCGACGCCATCCCGCTGGCGCTGTTCGACCAGAACAAGCTGGCAAAGATGGATCTGTCCCGCCCGGTGTTCGACCTGCTGGAGGAAGCTGCCGGCCAGCAGACCGCCAGTACGGTGGCGCACATCCGCGCGGTGACGGGCGACGCACAGGTGCGGCGGCTGCTTTCTTGCGGCGAAAGCCAGGCGCTTTTGATGCTGGACGAGACGTTTTACTCCCGTCTGTGCCGGCCGATCCTGCACTGCAACACCTACTATACGGACTTTTTCGATTTCTCCATCGTGCGCAAGCTGATGTGAGCAGATACAGGCAAACGAGATCTGGAAATTTGAAAATCGGAGTGAAAAACGGAAAGGAAGCTGCCCATGAGACATTTGATCGACCCGCTGGACTTTACACTGGAGGAGACCACGCGGCTGATGGATCTGGCCGACCGCATCGCCCGGGACCCTGCCGCCTATCAGGATGTGGCCGCCCGCAAAAAGCTGGCCACGCTGTTCTACGAG
>DWVD01000078.1 GCA_019120395.1 Candidatus Gemmiger faecigallinarum | reverse complement strand
CGGTAAAGATGGCGTTGATGCTGCCGTCGCGCAGGCCGGCCATGCCGGAACCGTCGGCGTCCACCACAAAGTTGGGGTTGTTGTACAGGTCGATCAGGTAGTCGGTCACCTCGGCGCCGGCCTCGCCGCCGAAGTTGGCGCCCAGCTCCTCCTGGGTGCCGTCGCCGAACAGCGTGCAGCCGTTGCCGAAGTAGAAGGCCGGCAGATACCAGGAGTTGGTGAAGGGAAAGCTGACCACGCCCTTTTCCAGCATGGTATCCAGGTTTTTCACGTCCTCCTCGGAAAAGACGCTCTTGTCGTAGTACATGAACCAGGTGTTGGTGGTAAAGGGCACGCCGTAGATGTAATCGTCCAGCGTCAGGCTGTCCACCAGCGTTTCGCTGTTGGTGGCGCGGATCTCGTCGGCGTACTTGCCGCCGAACTTGGCCAGCGCGCCGGCGTCGGTCAGGGTGGTCAGCGTGTCGTTGGCAAACATGAACACGTCCGCGCTGGCCTCGGCGTCCTGGCTGACGGTGCCGGCGGCGCCGGCTTCGTCGGCCACGCCGTACACAAAGGTGATGTCCCATTCAGGGTGCAGCTCGGCAAACCGCTCGCAGCAGGTCTGCAGCCACTCGCCGCTGTCCTTGGACTGGTCCTCGGACGGGCTCCAGACCATCAGGCGAACGCTTTCGGTATCGCTGTTGCCCGAACAGCCCGTCAGCGTCCCTGCAAGACAGGCCCCCGCCAGGGTCAGGGCAAGGGCCGCGGACAGTTTTCTACGCATTTGGCATTCCTCCATCCAAAATCGTGTTGTGTGAAAAAACGGTCGGCCAAAAGTTTCGGAAAGTTTCGACTTGACCTTACTATACCGCTGCATTTTGCGATATTCAAGTGATTTTTTGCCAATTATGAATTTTTCGTGAAGGGTGCACAACGAAACAAACAGTCGTTTGGTCAAAATGACAAAGACCGCGGCGGGGGCATTTTATCGAAACTTTGCACATAATGTTTCGGCGACCTGCCGGCGTTTGCGTTTTGCCGGCGGGCCGGCTATAATGAACTTATAAGAAGCAGGATAAAATGCGGCTTTTATAGTTAAAAAGGAGGATCTTTGCATGGCGACCATGGCGGATATCGCCAAAAAGGTGGGGGTGTCCAAGGGCACGGTGTCCAAGGCGCTGAACGGCGCGCCGGATGTGAGCGAAACCTTGCGCAAAACCATCCTGGAGACGGCGGTGGGGCTGGGCTACACCCGCGCCCGCCGCGGCGCGGTGCGCACGCTGGCGGTGTTTATCGAAAACATGAGCTGCGCGCAGCCGGAGGATTTCGGTACCGACATCGTCACCGGGTTCCGCCAGATGGCGGAGCCCGCCGGCTACGAGGTGCGGGTCATTGAGCTGAACGAGGCCCTGCAGAAGGCCGCCCCCTTTGACGAGTACATGCTGCAGGAAGGCTGCCTTGGGGCGCTGCTTTTGGGCCTGAGCCTGGAGGACCCCTGGCTGAAAGGCTTTTACACCAGCCACACCCCGGCGGTGCTGTATGACAACCTGGTGCAGCCCAATCCCACCGTGGCCACCCTTGGCATGGACAACAACGAGGCCATCGGCCAGGCGGTGGCCACGCTGCGGGCGATGGGCCACTGCAAGGTGGGGTATCTGAGCAGCGCGCTGGGGTCCCACATCTACCGGGTGCGGTACCAGAGCTTTTTCAACGCCCTGCGGGAAAACGGCCTGCCGGACGATCCGGACCTGGCCGGCACCAGCTTTTTCTCCTCCGAGACGCTGGACGCCCACCTGCCCCGCCTGCTGGAGCAGGGGGTCACGGCCATTTTGTGCAGCTCCGACCTGCTGGCCCACACGGTAATGATCCGCTGCCAGGAGCTGGGGCTGCGGGTGCCGCAGGATATCAGCATCGTCGGCTTTGACGACCTGCCCTTCTGCGCGCACACGGCCCCTCCCCTTTCCACCATCCGCCAGGACCGCCTGCAGATCGGCAAAAGCGGCTTTTACGCGCTGCACAGCCTGCTGGACGGCGTGCCCATCAGCAGCCTGCTGCTGCACGCGCAGCTGATCCTGCGCGGCTCCACAGGCCCGGCCCCGCAATCCGCCCCCTCCCCCGCAAAGGAACGGTGAACCCTATGCCCGCAGACATGAAAGAGACCATTGCCGAGGCCGCCAAGCGGCTTCTGGTGGAAAAGCACGTCAAAAAGTTGACGGTGAAAGATATTGTGGAAGAATGTCAGATTACCCGGCAGGCGTTCTATTACCATTTTGAGGACGTGCCCGCGCTGTTCCGCTGGGCGCTGGAACGGGAGACCGACCGCATGTTGCAGGAGGTCCAGACCCAGTCCGACCCGGAACAGAGGCTGAAATATTTTTTCCTGGTGGCCATCAATGGCGCGCCCTATCTGAAAAAAGGGATGCAGGGCAGCTACCGGGACGAGTTCGAGCGTTTGCTGACCCAATGCGTCTACCGCCTGTTTGAGCAGGTGATCGAAAAAAACGACCTGTACCCCGGATGCACCCACGCCGAGGTGCGGCTGATCCTGCGCTATCACAGCCAGGCGGTCATCGGCCTGCTGCGGGAATGGACCGAGGAGGACACCCGCCGCCTGGACCAGATCGTACATCTGGTATATCTTTTGATGCTGGGCCGGGTCTCGCCCCTGGGCGGCGCAGCCCCCACCGCATGACCGCTTTTTCCACCAGCCCGATCCAGGTTTGGACAATTTGGCCGGAGTGTAAAGTTTTTTTACACTCCGGCCATTCTGTCTATACATAGAAAAAACTGTGACAATTGTGCCTGCCCCGCCCCGCGGTTACAATAAGACGCAGGGAAGGAGGTGCTGGAATGGCACACGAGATCTTATGAACAAAAAGCTGATGGAGCAGGTGGGCGGCAAAAACTCGATGGCCTTTGGCAAAAGCAACGCCAAAGTCTATGTCCAGTCCAGCCAGGGCATCCGCTTCAGCGACGTGGCCGGCGAGGACGAAGCCAAGGAGAGCCTGGCCGAGACCGTGGACTACCTGCACAACCCCAAGAAATACACCGACGCCGGCGCCTCGATGCCCAAAGGCGTGCTGCTGGTAGGCCCTCCGGGCACCGGCAAGACCATGCTGGCCAAGGCGGTGGCCGGCGAAGCCAACGTCCCCTTCTTCTCCATCTCCGGCAGTGAATTTGTCGAGATGTTTGTGGGCATGGGCGCGTCCAAAGTGCGCGACCTGTTCAAGCAGGCAAAAGAAAAAGCCCCCTGCATCGTCTTTATCGACGAGATCGACGCCATCGGCCAAAAGCGCAGCAGCGGCGGCGGCATGGGCGGCAACGACGAGCGCGAACAGACGCTGAACCAACTGCTGACCGAGATGGACGGCTTTGAAGGCAACAACGGCGTCATCATCCTGGCCGCCACCAACCGGCCCGAAAGCCTGGACCCCGCCCTGACCCGCCCCGGCCGCTTTGACCGCCGTGTGCCGGTGGAGCTGCCCGACCTGGCCGGCCGCGAAGCCATCCTGAAAGTCCACGCCAAAAAGATCAAGACCGCGGACGACGTGGACTTCCACACCATCGCCCGCATGGCCTCCGGCGCGTCCGGTGCCGAGCTGGCCAACATCATCAACGAAGCGGCGCTGCGCGCCGTGCGCGACGGCCGCACCGTCGTCACCGAGGCCGACCTGGAGGAGAGCATCGAGGTGGTCATCGCCGGCTACCAGAAGAAAAACGCCGTCCTTTCCGACAAGGAAAAGATGGTGGTGGCCTACCACGAGATCGGCCACGCGCTGGTGGCTGCCCTGCAGACCCACAGCGCCCCGGTGCAGAAGATCACCATCATTCCCCGCACTTCCGGCGCGCTGGGCTACACCATGCAGGTGGACACCGGCGACAAGTATCTGCTGACCAAAGAGGAGCTGGAAAACAAGATCGCCACCCTGACCGGCGGCCGCGCCGCCGAGGAAGTGGCGTTCGGCAGCATCACCACCGGCGCCTCCAACGACATCGAGCAGGCCACAAAGCTGGCCCGCGCCATGATCACCCGCTACGGCATGACCGACGAGTTCGACATGGTGGCCATGGAGACGGTAAACAACCAGTACCTGGGCGGCGACACCAGTCTGGCCTGCTCGGCCGATACCCAGAAGGACATCGACCGCAAGGTGGTGGAGCTGGTCAAGGCCCAGCACGCCAAGGCGCGCCAGATCCTGGAGCAGAACCGCGCCAAGCTGGACGAGCTGGCGAAGTTCCTGTACGAGAAAGAGACCATCAGCGGCGAAGAGTTCATGCAGATCCTGACCGCAGGGGGTGACAAGCAATGAGAAGGCGTTCTGGATTTGGCTGGCTGGAGCTGGTCATTGGCATCCTGTTGATCATTCTGGGCGTGTTCACACTGGTAAACCCCGGGTTTGCCCTTAGCGGGCTGGTGGCGCTGTTCGGGATCATTGCCATCGTCATGGGCGTGGCGGACATCGTGCTGTACGTCCGGGTCGAGCGGTTCACCGGCTTTGGGCCTATCGTATCGCTGATCAGCGGCATCCTCAGCGTCATGTCCGGCATCATGCTGCTGGTCTACCCCAACGCGGGGCGGTGGGTGCTGTCGCTGCTGTTCCCCATCTGGTTTATCGCCCACTGCATCTCGCGGCTGTCCCAGCTGAACAGCATCCGCTTCCATGCGGGCAACGGCATGTACTACTTTACCCTTATTGTCAATATCATTGGTTTGGTGCTGGGTATCCTGATGGTCCTGCGCCCGCTGGTCTCGATGCTGTCCATCGGCTATATCGTCGGGTTCTACCTGATCCTGCTGGGCGTCGACAGCATCGCCCTGGCGGCAAGCAACATCGGTTCCCGCCGGTGACCCGCTTCGGGGCCGCACCTCTGTAAAGGAAAGGAGTTTCCCTGAAAGATGGAGAAGGCGATCAATCTTCTGGTCAGTCTGGACCAGAACTACCTGCCCCAGCTGCGGGTGATGCTGACCTCGTTTTTCCTCAACAACCCGGGCGCCGCCTGCAGGGTCTATCTGCTGCACAGCGGCATCCCCGGCGACGCGCTGGCCCGGTTGGACGCCGACGCCGCCCGGCTTGGCTACACGCTGTGCCCCGTCGCCGTGGACGACGCCCTGTTCCAGGGCGCGCCGGTGACGCGGCAGTACCCCAAAGAGATGTACTATCGCCTGCTGGCCGCCCAGCTGCTGCCGCAGGATCTGGACCGGGCGCTTTACCTGGACCCGGACACGCTGGTCATCAACCCGGTGCAGCCGCTGTGGCAGATGGATATGCAGGGCTGCCTGTTTGCCGCGGCGGCCCACACCGGCAAGACCGAGCTGGCAAACAACGTCAACCGGCTGCGCCTGGGCACCGAACAGAACTACTACAATTCCGGCGTGCTGCTGATCGACCTGGCCCACTGCCGGCAGGAGATCGTCCCGGACGAGATCTTTGCCTTTGTGCGGGCCCGCGCACCGGAGCTGCTGCTGCCCGACCAGGACGTGCTCAACGCGCTGTACGCCGACCGCATCCTGGAACTGGACGACGCCGTGTGGAACTACGACGCCCGCAATTACAGCAACTATCTGGTGCGCAGCTACGGCGAAGCCGACCTGCCCTGGGTGATGCAGCACACCGCGGTGCTGCATTTCTGCGGCAAGGCAAAGCCGTGGAAGCCGCGTTACCGGCACCGGTTCGGGGTCCTGTACCTGCACTATATGCAGCTGACGGACAAGATCCTGCCGTCCGGCTGAGACGGCGGCGCGCACCGCAAACTTCCGCCAGACAGACAGGCGGCGCTTTCCCCTCTCGCATTCTGCGAGCGGAAAAGCGCCGCCTGTTTTTGTGCTGCGGCCGGCCCTGCCGGGCCGTCAGACCGTGCCCCTGCCCTCGCGGTAATCCGCAGGCGAGCATCCGACCACTTTCTGGAACGTGGAACCAAAATAGCTGCGGGAACAGAATCCCAGTTTGTCCGAGATCTCCTGGATCGACTCGTCGGTGCTGCCCAGCAGGAACTTGGCCCGCTCTATCTTGGCAAATTTGATGTAGTTGTTCAGCGAGACGCCGGTCTCCTCCTTGAACTTGCGGGAAAGGTAATACTCGGTATAACCCGCGCGGGCGGCAAGCTCGGCAATGCCCAGTTTGCCTTCCACATGCAGCTCGATGTAGTCGCAGCATTCCTGGATGGGCTTGGAGTACCTGGGGTTGACCCGGCAGGCATGGACGCGGTGGATAAAATCGTCGTACATGATGCCGCTGATGGCGGCGACCTCCGAGATATCCTTGCCGGATTCGGCCGACTGGATGTAATTGTCGCCCAGAGAATAGGCCTGCTCGGGCGAAAGTCCGCCCTCGATGGCAGCCCGCACGCACAGCGAGATAAAGACGATGGCCGAGGTCTTGGCCTGCCGCAGCGGGTCGCGGGACTGCACCGGCACGCCGGGGCTGATGCCGTCCGACAGGTCCCGCGCCGCCTTGTAGTTCAGGTCGCCCTCCCGCACCATGCGCAGCAGGCCTTTCTCCACACGGTAGACCATGTGGCGGTCCCGTTTTTGCTTTTTGCCCGTCCTGGCGCTGATGATGGCGGGCGGGCACTGGACGATGTCGTGGTAATGCAGTTTTTCGCCGGTCAGGCAGTAGTGCAGCAGCACGGCGTACTCGTTCGTCAGGGTGATGGAAATGGTGGGCACCTGTTCCAGGGCGCGGCCCAGCTCCTGCTGCCAGGCCAGACTGACGTTCAGCTCGTGGTCGTTCTGCATGGCGGTCAGCACAGTGTAGATGCTGTCCAGAGAGACCTCGGTGGTGAACACCTGCCCCAGAATGATGGTGCGCTCCGGCTCGTAGCCGTCCCAGATACAGTCGGCGATCCAGACCAGTCCGATGGGCGCGCCCAGGATAAAGGGGCGGCGCTGGGCGGCCAGGGCCGGCAGATCCTTTTTGTTGTTGAACAGCGTCAGCGCGGTGTCCAGAACAGCCTCGCAGGGGCAGTTGCTTTTCAGCAGCTGGCCGGTGCTGTCATACTGCCAGGTGTACACAGGGCGCGCGAAACGGTATCTGCAAACGCGACTCTGCTTTTGATCCATCCGTCCTCCAGGTATCCGGCAGCCTTCCAGGTTTGGTCGCAGACCGGCTGCACCGTCAGGAATTCGTTGAGATAAAAGAAATACATGTGGAAGCAGTAATAGGCCAGCCGTTCCATGCTCAGCCGGCCGTCGACGCCGTTTGCCGCAAGCGTGTCGTCAAACAGGTCCCGCGCCCAGCCATAGCATCCCATCACCCATGCGTCCCGCTCCGGCGGCGCATACATGGCCTCGTCCCAATCCAGGATATAATTTTGCGTTTTCCCGGCAAAAAAGTTTCCGCCCGCGTCCCCATGGGTCAGGTAAAGGGGGCTTTTCTCCTGCCCGCAGCGCGCCGCCAGCCGGGACAGCTGCCGCGCGCAGTGCAGGTGGCTGTCCCGGAACTTTTCCAAAAGGGCCAGAAGCGCACGGTCGCCCTCCGTCTTGGGGGCGGCGGCCAGCGCCTCCCACCGCCGGTAAAACTCCCCGGCCGCCTCGTCGGAAAAAGTCGCAGCCGGAAGCCCCAGCCACGGTTTTGTCAGACGGTATACCTGGCACAGCATCTGGTACTCCGCCGGTTTGGTCTGGTCCGTCTCCACATTTTTGCCGTCTATACACGCAAACAGCCCGGCGGCCGCCCCGTCGAACGTCCAGCACAGCTCTCCCCGCCGGGTCCTGACGACTTCCCCCGCAAAATCGACCCCGCATCCGCACAGATAGTCCACAACAGAAAGTCCCCGCCGGAATCTGACCCGATGGAACGGCAGCGCGTCTATTTTCAAAAAGTAGTCGCCGGAAGCCGTCTGCACCTTCCAGGTCTCGCCGTAATACCCGCGTTCGGCCGGCGTGATCCTGTACGCCTCGATCCCATACTGCGCCCGCAGCGCGGCCCGCAGGCGGCGGATATAGCTTTCGTCCCGCAAAATTTCCCTGTACATTGCCTCTCTCCTCCCGCCGCGGAGCCTGTGCATACCGCTCCGCAGCGCGCCGAAACCCAAAAGTCCCACCTGCCGGTGCAGGCGGGACCTTGTCTCTGGTGATTATTTTTCTGCCGGTATCCGCCGGGAAATATCCCGCCAAAATCAACCGCAGTACACGGCGCTCAGGGCGCCGCCCCCTCTCGGATCCCTGGCTGAAACAGCTTTCCGCCGCGGCGGCAAAAGCAAAACAGAGGACAGCGCCCGCCTTTTGGGCGGATACTCTGCCCCCTCCCCGCGGGGATCGCCCCTGCAGGGAGACCGCCGTCAATGAACGATGAACGAATATGTAAGTTCCTGTACGGTTTCCCCGGTTTTCGGGTAGGTTCTTGTGCCAGTATCATTCTCAAGCGTCATCCCCAGCTTCCGCATAAGGTTGGCCGAGGGAGTGTTTCTGTAATCACAATGGGCGACCAGTTTTTGAAGTTTCAAAACATTCAAGGCAAAATCCTTCACCGCAAAGGCGGCTTCTGCCGCGATCCCCCGTTTCCAATACCGCTTATTCAGGACCCATCCCAGTTCCCCGGCGTCTCTTGAATCATTCAATGCGACAGAGACCGCGCCGACCTGCATCCCTTCAAAAACAATGGCAAATTCATAATAATCCGGAACCGCTTTTTGCCACTCATTTGTCACACTGTTTAAAAACTGCTTTGTCTCCTCAACTGTGTCATTGGGCAGCCAAAGCATATACTTTGTATTTTCTTCATCGCCGGCATAGGCATGGACGGTCGCCCAGTCGGAAATATCCAGGGGCCTTAAAATCAGCCGATCTGTTTTCATTTCATAAAACATCTCTTTCCCCCCCCAAACACGTCAGGATCTATTCAATCTAATCACAAAGAGCGAAAGAAGTCAATCGCTCCGCCGCGGCCGGTTTTTGGCGAGCCGGGGCGGATGAAAATGCGTACGTTTGCAAACGCTTTCCCGCCTGCTTTCGCCGCGACGGCCCGGCATTTTCCCGCCGCCTGTTGAGCGGCAAATAAAAAACCGACATGTCGAAACATGTCGGTTTTGGTGGGAGCTGGTGGATTCGAACCACCGAAGCATTACGCAGCAGATTTACAGTCTGTCCCCATTGGCCACTCGGGAAAGCTCCCATATTCTGTTTTGCATCCCGTTCAGCGCTTGCCCGCCCCGCGAGTGCCTGTTTATTATAGCAAAGGCTTTTGCAAAATGCAAGCCCTTTTTCAAAAAAATTTTTGTTTTTTCTCTGGCCCCGCGCCGCACCGCCGCAGGCGTCCTCTTTTTTGGCGCGCCGCGCTCCCGCCGCGGTTGCCTTGACGCGGCTGCTGTGATACAATAAATGCAATCGCCGGGTGGGGGGACTGCGCAGCCGTTTTGCGCGCTCTGTCAAGGCACGGCGTCAGAAACTTTGCGTGGCAGCCAGCCACGCAGGTAAGGAGTATAGAATGAAAAACAGCGAAAAGACACTGGACATGATCGTCAACCTGTGCAAAAACCGCGGGTTCGTCTACCCCGGCAGCGAGATCTACGGCGGCCTGGCCAACAGTTGGGACTACGGCCCCCTGGGCGTTGAGTTCAAAAACAACGTCAAGAAAGCCTGGCTGAAAAAGTTCGTGCAGGAAAGCCCCTACAACGTGGGGCTGGACGCCGCCATCCTGATGAACCCCCAGACCTGGGTCACCACCGGCCACGTGGCCAGCTTCTC
>DWVD01000077.1 GCA_019120395.1 Candidatus Gemmiger faecigallinarum | reverse complement strand
TGGCGGTCACGGTCGCGTCCACAAGCGAGCGCATCGCGATGATCGAGGCCGGCGCGAACGAGGTCTCCGATGAGGATATGTTCGACGGCATCATGGCCGGCCATGCGGAAAACCAGAAGATCATCGCGTTCATCAAGGGCATCCAGGCCGAGATCGGCAAGGAGAAGTTCTCCTACCCGTCGAACAAGCCGGAGCCGGAGATGTTCGAGGCGATCCGCGACTTCGCGGTGGAGGACGTGCGCGCCGCGCTCGACACCGACGACAAGACCGTGCGCGACGAGCGTCTGAAGCCCGTCTACGAGAAGGTGCACGAGCACTTTGACGAAATCTATCCCGAGCAGGCCGCGAAGATCGACGAGTGCATGTATCTCGTGCAGAAGTATGTCGTGCGCCGCTGGCTGCTCGACGAGCACAAGCGCGTCGACGGCAGAGGCATGGATGAGATCCGCCCGCTCGCGGCGGAGGTCGGCATCCTGCCCCGCGTGCACGGCTCCGGCATGTTCACCCGCGGCCAGACCCAGGTGCTGACCATCTGCACCCTGGGCTCCACCAAGGACGCCCAGACCATGGACGACCTGTCCGACACCGCCACCAAGCGGTATATCCACCACTACAACATGCCGCCCTACTCCACCGGCGAGGCCCGCGCTCCCCGCAGCCCCGGCCGCCGCGAGATCGGCCACGGCGCCCTGGCGGAGCGCGCCCTGATCCCGGTGCTGCCCTCCATGGCGGACTTCCCCTACACCATCCGCTGCGTCTCCGAGGTGCTGTCCTCCAACGGCTCCACCTCTCAGGCCTCCATCTGCGGCTCCACGCTGGCCTTGATGGACGCCGGCGTGCCCATCAAGGCGCCGGTCGCCGGCATCTCTTGCGGCCTGATCACCGAGGGCGACCGCTGGATGACCATGTTGGACATTCAGGGCGTCGAGGACTTCCACGGCGACATGGACTTCAAGGTGGGCGGCACCCGCCGCGGTATCACCGCCATCCAGATGGACATCAAGATCGACGGCCTGACCTATGAGATCGTTGAGGACGCCCTGGAGAAGTGCCGCAAGGGCCGCCTGTTCATCCTGGACGAGATCATCAAGCCCTGCATCGCCGAGCCGCGCGCCGAGCTGAGCAAATACGCGCCCAAGATGTTCAGCATGCAGATCCCCGTCGATAAGATCAAGGACGTCATCGGCAAGGGCGGCAAGGTCATCCAGGAGCTGTGCGCCACCTGCAACTGCAAGATCGACGTGGAGGAGGACGGCCGCGTCTTTATCTCGGCCATCGACGCCGACGACGCCCGCCGCGCCATCGGCACCATCAAGACCATTGTGGAGGACCCGGAGATCGGCGCCATCTACAAGGGCCGCGTCACCCGCCTGATGAACTTCGGCGCCTTTGTCGAGATCGCTCCCGGCAAGGAGGGCCTGGTCCACATCTCCAAGTTGGACGACCACCGCGTCGAGCGCGTCGAGGACGTCGTCGCCGTGGGCGACCCCGTCTTTGTCATGGTCACCGACATCGACCAGCAGGGCCGCATTAACCTGTCCCGCCGCGACGCCCTGGCCGCCATCGCCAAGAAGCGCGCTGAACAGAACAAGAAATAATCTCCGCGAAAACGGGAAAAAACGCCCCGCACGCGTACCGATGCAGGATCGGACGGTGCGGGGCGTTTTGCTTTGATTGGATAAAAAGGGCAACTGTGCGGTTCCCCCAAAAGCCGCAGAACGCAAACCGGGAAGCGGCGTCCGCCGCGGCGTTCTGGCGATGCTTTGCGGTCTGCTGGACTTTGGGCGGAACCTTTGTTTTCCTGGCGCTGTTGTGCCGCCTGCGCTAAGAGATGCGCTTTGCCACAACGGCGATGCGGTCGTCCGGGTCGGCGCCGCAGGTGGACAGCGTCAGCAGCTGGTCGCCGTATTCGGCGTCGACGCCGCTGTCGAACAGCCGCCGTTCCAGCATGGCGTCGTAGCGCTGCTGCCATTCCTCGGCGGAATCCACGTCGAAAAAGGTATAATAGGGGAGAGCGTCCTCGCCGACGGTGGTGTGCAGCACCATCACGATCTGAAATTCCATTTCCTCGTACAGCGTATCGAACGAAAAGGTGGGATGCTGCTGGTAAAAGTTGACGTCGGTAAACTGACCCAGCGCGCCGAACATGGTGCCGTCGAACATATTGTGGCCGTAGATGATCCAGTTGTCGGTGGCGGGGTCGTACAGGCTGCACTGCTCGTCCAGAAACAGGCTGCCGGAAAGGGAATACAGCCGGTCGAACCCGCGGCGCAGATAGTACTCGTTGTCGCCGGGGGTCTGCATGACCGGGTAGTCGATGCCGGCGGCAGGCACCGAAAGCCAGCCCACCATGTCGGGATTCTGGCTGTACAGCTGCTGGTATTCCGGCAGGACGGCGCGGACGGAGGCCTCCGCCGTCTGTCCTGCGCCGGCCGGCTCGGAGCCTGCGGTCGCGGGATGGATACTGACCCGCACGGCGCCGCCGGAGGCGGTCTCCCGGCTTTCGGCGGAAGTGGCCGGCTGGACGGAAAGGTCATCCGGGCGCTGCGGCTGGCCACCGCGAAAGACGGTCTGGCGCAGCGCAAGCGCAGCCACCGGCACAAACAGGGCAAGCCCTGCCACGCGCAGCAACACCACATGGCGGCGCTGACGCCGGCGGAGCCGTGCACGGGCCCCGAAAGGATACAGGGCGGAGCTGCCCTGCAAATGGGCATAGCGGCTTTTTCTTGACATGGACGACCTCTGACAGATGATGGATAAAAATCAAAAACCCTTCCTCACAGGTACCGTGGACGGACCAGGACGAAGGGCAGACAGCATAAATTTCAGATCCGCTTTAAAAGCAGCAGCCCGGCCGAGCAGAACAGGATCAGCCCCACCGTGCCGATGATATAAACCACGGGCGCATCGCCTGTGGCCGGGGTGGGGGCGCTGCCGGCCGGAGCAGCGGTAGCCGCGGCTGGCGTCGGGCTGGCGTCGGTCACATCCGCCATGGCGTAGGTCTCGTCCACGCGCACAGGCTCGCTGTGCGCGTCCCGGGAAGTGGCAGCCACCGTGGGGGAAGGCGCCGGGGGATCGGCCTGCTGCGTACCGGGTACACCGCAGGCAACAAAGAAAATCATCAACACAGCGACCAGCAGGCCGCCGACAATGCGTTTCAACGGAGTGACCCTCCTTCTTTTAAGTTCTTGGCAACACAAGCACGGCGCCGCCCGGGACCGTGCCGCTGCGGCGCAAAACGGGCCGCTGCCTGTATTGTGCCCGCAGCGGCTGCCCGTAAAACAGGATGGAACGCGCTCCATCCCCAAAATCTTGCAATTATTTTAGCACGTACTATCGTCGGTGTCAACCATTGTTTGCGGGAGGCGCAAAACCACGGCGGGGCGGCGCGCAGTCAAAGCGCCCGCGCCAATTTGTTTTGCCGCAGGGGTTGTGCAAAAGCGCTGCAAGCGGTATAATAATCTAGAGTATTGCAAAGTTTGTGCTCCGCTGCCCGGCAGGGCAGAAGGCACGGATAGGGAGCGACACGATGAAAGGTATCATTCTTGCCGGCGGCGCCGGCACGCGGCTGTATCCGCTGACGATGGTCACGTCCAAGCAGCTTTTGCCGGTGTACGACAAGCCGATGATCTATTATCCGCTGTCCACGCTGATGCTGGCCGGGATCCAGGACATCCTGATCATTTCCACCCCCACCGATACCCCGCGCTTCCAGGCGCTTTTGGACGACGGCGCGCAGTACGGCGTCCGTCTCCAGTACAAGGTGCAGCCTTCGCCGGACGGGCTGGCGCAGGCGTTTTTGCTGGGCGAGGAGTTTATCGGCGACGATTGCTGCGCCATGGTGCTGGGGGACAATATCTTCTACGGCGCCGGGTTCAGCCGCCGGCTGCGCGCCGCCGCCGCCAATGCCGAGGCGGGCCGCGCCACGGTGTTCGGCTATTATGTCAACGACCCCGAGCGCTTTGGCGTGGTGGCGTTTGACGAGCAGGGGCACGCCACTTCCATTGAGGAAAAGCCCGAGCAGCCCAAAAGCAACTATGCGGTGACGGGCCTTTACTTCTATAACCGGGATGTGGTGTGCATGGCCAAGCAGGTCAAGCCCAGCGCCCGCGGGGAGCTGGAGATCACCACGCTGAACGAGATGTACCTGCAGCAGGGGCTGTTGGACGTGCAGCTGCTGGGCCGCGGCTACGCCTGGCTGGACACCGGCACGATGGACAGCCTGGTCGAGGCGGCCGATTTTGTGCGCATGATCGAGCAGCGGCAGGGGATCAAGATCTCGGCGCCGGAGGAGATCGCCTACAAATACGGCTGGATCACCCGCGAAAAGCTGCTGGAAAGCGCCGAGCGCTACGGCAAGTCCCCCTACGGCGCGCATCTGCGCAACGTGGCGGACAACAAGCTGATGTACTGAAATTCCCCCGCCGTCGCGGCGCAGGGGCTATGAGCAGGGATCGTCTGGTATTGGTAAGACGCAGCCGCCGTGCGGCGCATGGAAAAGCTGCGAAACAGAGGTCGGGCACAGGCCGGACGCCTGCGCCGTGCCCGACGGGACCGGGAGGCCGAAACAGTATGAAAATTATGATCACGGGCTGCCGCGGGCAGCTTGGGACCGAACTGCAAAAACAGCTGATGGCGGGACGCTGCGCCCTTGGGCCGCTGCCGGAACGCCTGAAAAACGCGCCGGTCGTTGCGGTGGACCTGGCGGAGCTGGACATTACCGACCGGGAGGCCGCCATCGCCTATGTGCGCCGCCATCAGCCGGATACCGTGATCAACTGCGCGGCCATGACCAATGTGGACGGCTGCGAAAAGAACCGCGACGCGGCGTTCCGGGCCAACGCTCTGGGACCGCGCAACCTGGCCATGGCCTGCGACAAGATCGGCGCGCGGCTGATCCACATTTCGACCGATTATGTGTTCAGCGGCCGCCCCAACGGCGGCGTTCCGCTGGATGAATGTGCGATCCCTGCGCCGGTCTCGGCCTACGGCGAAACCAAGCTGCTGGGCGAGCAGTATGTCCAGCGTTTCTGCCGCCGCCACATCATCGTGCGCACCGCCTGGCTGTACGGCGCCGTGGGCAAAAATTTTGTCAAGACGATGGTCGGCCTGGCAAAGACCCATGACGAGATCACCGTGGTCAACGACCAGCTGGGCAACCCCACCAACGCGGTGGACCTGGCGTATCACATTTTGAAACTGGCGGTCAGCCATGACTACGGCACCTACCACTGCACCGGCAACGGCGTGTGCAGCTGGTACGAGTTTGCCAGCGAGATCGTCCGCCTGTCCGGCGAAGCCTGCACGGTCCGGCCGATCACCAGCGCCGAGTATGCGGCGCAGCATCCGGAGGCGGCCGTTCGGCCGGCCTGGAGCGCGCTGGACAACCGTATGCTGCGCTGTACCGTGGGCGATGAAATGCGCGACTGGAAAGCCGCGCTCCAAGATTTTTTTGCAAACTGGGATGGTAAATGAAATGAAAACCTATCTTGTCACCGGCTGCGCCGGTTTTATCGGCTCGAACTTTGTCCATTACATGCTGCAGAAGCATGAGGACATCCGCCTGGTCAACCTGGATAAGCTGACCTACGCGGGCAACCTGGAAAACCTGAAGGACGTGGAGGGGGACCCCCGCCACATCTTTGTGCAGGGCGATATCTGCGACAAGGCGCTGGTCGCCGGCCTGCTGGCCCGGTACGACCCGGACTATGTCATCAACTTTGCGGCCGAAAGCCATGTGGACCGCAGCATCAAAAACCCGGAGATTTTCGTTCAAAGCAACGTCATGGGAACCGTCAACCTGCTGCAGTGCTGCAAGGAAGCTTGGTACGACGCCGAGGCCAGGACCTGGAAGCCCGGCAAAAAGTACGTCCAGGTCTCCACCGACGAGGTCTACGGCGCGCTGGGGGCCGAGGGCTATTTTACCGAGACGACGCCCCTTTCGCCCCACAGCCCCTACTCCAGCTCCAAGGCCAGCGCCGACCTGTTCGTCATGGCCTTCCACGACACCTACGGCCTGCCGGTCAACATCACCCGCTGCTCCAACAACTACGGTCCCTATCAGTTCCCCGAAAAGCTGATCCCGCTGCTGATCAACAACGCCAAACAGCACAAACAGCTGCCGGTCTACGGCGACGGCATGCAGGTGCGGGACTGGCTGTATGTGATGGACCACTGCAAGGCCATCGACATGGTGGCCTCCGACGGCAAGGTGGGCGAGGTCTACAACGTGGGCGGCCATAACGAACGCCCCAACATCTTTATTGTAAAGACCGTCATTGCCCAGCTGCATGACCGCCTGGGCGACGACGCCATCAGCGAGGAGCTGATCACCCACGTGGCCGACCGCCTGGGGCATGACCGCCGCTATGGCATCGACCCCGCCAAGATCAAAAACGACCTGGGCTGGTACCCCGAGACCCCCTTTGAAAAGGGCATTGTGCTGACCATCGACTGGTACCTGGCAAACCCGGAGTGGATGGCCCATGTCACCAGCGGAGACTATCAGAAATATTACGACCAGATGTACAAAAACCGCTGATCGCCGTTTCGTGCCCGCGCGGCTCCGCCTGCGCGGGCACCTGTTGCCGCAGCCGGATTTCACGATCCGCCGGCTTTGCAAAACCGCGGCGGCTGTGGTATACTGGTAAAGCCCATCCGGGGGGACCCGGCGTTTGGGCGATTGCATCATGGCGCCTGGGCGGGATCCCCCGCGCAGGCAGTTTCCACGCAAGGAGTAGACAATGGCGAGTTCAAGGGAAGAACAGCTTCGCAATAACCGCCGCCTGGCCCGTCAGTTTGTGGGCCTTGTGGCGATCGTTCTGATCATCATCGGCCTTTTCACGGTAGTCAGCTGGTGTGTCAGCGCCATCCGCGCCGCATTGGACGACACCGACCGCCGGCAGAGTTACGCCGACCGCCTGTACGGCCTGGTCATGTTTGACCCGCTGCCTTTTGACGACGTCAGCCAGGTGGATCAGTCGGTATTCAAGCAGGCGGCTATCTGGGGCTGCGTTTATCAGATCCAGGCCAGCGGCGGCAGCCTGGACGACTATGAGCGCGACGAGGAGACCGGCAGCGTGATGCTGCCGCAGCTGGAAGTCGACACTTATCTGACCAACCTTCTGGGGCCGGATTACCAGGTCGAGGAAGGCTCCTTTGAGACGACGGAGATGAACTACATCTACGACGAGGAGCGGCAGGCCTATCTGGTGCCGGTCACCGGCGCCGTCGGCCTGTATACGCCGGAAGTGGAAAGCATCGAGACGCACAACGGTCAGCTGCATGTCACCGTCGGCTATATCCCCACGCTGGCCAGCACCACCAGCCTGACGCTGACCACGCCCACCGAGCCGACCAAATATATGGACTACATTTTCAGCCGCGGCGAAAACCGCCAGTGGTATCTTTCAGCCCTGCAGGAAAGCGAGATGCAGCCCCAGGCCACCGCGACGCCCGGAGCGTCCGGCGCCGCGGCGCCCACGCCCGACCCGCAGGCGCTGGTGGAAAGCAACCTGGGCACGGCCTCCTCGTCCACAGAGCAGCCCACCGATGCCACGCCGGTCCCGGAAAAGGGCGCAGACGACAGCCAGAGCGGCGATGCGGCGGGCGAGGCCTCCTCTGACAGCCAGCCGCAGCAGGACGCTTCGTCGGAGGGCGGCGACGCCGGGTCGTCCGACGGCGGTGCCGCAGAATAAAATTGACAAGCAAGCCCCGCGCTGCCGGTACTGCCGCAGCGCGGGGCTTTTTTGCCGCCGTCTGGGGCAAAACGTCCCGCCGCGGGGAAGCGCGCCCAACCCGGAAGCCTGCGTTGCTTTCCCGAAACCGCTGTGATATAATGTGTCGGGACCGGGCAAAGGCGACATTCCGGTGGGATAGCGGCCCGCTCCTGTTTGTTTTGCGGCTGCCGCGGCGCAGGCCAGCGGGAAGTACGGCGCCCCGGATGGATGCGGTGATCCGGGGCGGGGAAAGACCGCGGCCGGCCGGCTGCGGCTGCAATGGGGTAAAAGATAAAGGATGGTGTGAATTTATGGAGAGTTTTTTTAAGCTCAAAGAGAACGGTACCACAGTCGGCCGCGAGGTCGTGGCCGGCCTGACGACCTTCTTTGCAATGGCCTATATCATTGCGGTCAACCCGACGCTGCTCAGCAACGCCGGCATGGAGTGGGGCGCGGTGTTCCTGGCCACGATCATCTCGGCCGTGGTGGGCACGCTGGTCATGGGTCTGGTGGCCAATGTCCCGTATGCGCTGGCGCCCGGCATGGGCCTCAACGCCTTTTTTGTGTATACCGTCTGCTTTACGCTGGGCTTTACCTGGCAGCAGGCGCTGTCGATGGTGTTCATCTGCGGCCTTTTGAATATCCTGATCACGGTGACCAAGATCCGCAAGTACATCATCAAGGCGATCCCGCACAGTTTGCAGAACGCCATCGGCGGCGGCATCGGCATCTATGTCGCCTACATCGGCATGCTCAATGTGGGCATCATCACCTTTGACTCCGGCGTGCCCGCGCTGGCGGCGCTGAACCAGCCGGCGTTCTGGCTGTTCCTGATCGGCCTGGTGCTGACGGTCGTGCTGCTGGTCTGCAACGTCAAGGGGGCGATCCTGATCGGCATCGTTGTCTCCACGCTTCTGGGCATCCCGATGGGCGTTACCGTCACCACCGATACCGTCGATTTTTTCGAGGCCTGCGCCCAGCTGCCCACCACCTTCTGCGCCATCTTTACCAGCGCCGGCCTGCCGTCGCTGTTCAGCGATCTGTCCAAGTTGCCGCTGGTGCTGGTGACCATCTTCTCCTTCAGCCTGTCGGATACCTTTGACACCATCGGCACCTTCATTGGCACCGGACGCCGCACCGGCATCTTCAGCGAGGAGGACGAGAAGGCCATGGACACCACGCCGGGCTTCAAGTCCAAGATGGACAAGGCGTTGTTTGCCGACGCCACCGCCACTTCCATCGGCGCCATCTTCGGCACCTCCAACACCACCACCTATATCGAGAGCGCCGCAGGCATCGGCGCCGGCGGCCGCACCGGCCTGACCAGCGTGGTCACCGCGCTGTGCTTTGCCGTCAGCGCTTTCCTGGCGACCTTTGTCAGCGCCATCCCCTTTGCGGCCACGGCTCCCGCGCTGGTGGTCGTCGGCGTGATGATGATGTCCTCTTTCCGGGACATCCAGTGGGACGATTTTACCGAGGCTGTCCCCGCCTTCTTTGCGGGCGTTTTCATGGCCTTCTGTTACAGCATTTCTTACGGCATTGCAGCCGGGTTTATCTTCTACTGCATCACCAAGATCTGCAAAAAGCAGGCAAAGCAGGTCCATCCGATCCTGTGGGTCTCCACGGTGCTGTTCCTGCTCAACTTTGTTCTGCTGGCAGTGATCTGACTCGGGCGCGCATCGCCTTTGCGCAGGTCCCTTGCCGGGGGATCCTGTAATATCCATACAGAGCGACCGGTACCGCACCGGCCGCTTTTTGTTTTGCACGCGGCGTTTTCCGGCTTTGGGACGCGGCCGTTCCAATTCTTATGAAAATGCCAGAGGCCCTGCCGGTTGGTTCCCGGCGGGGCCTCTGGCGTTTGCCGAAGCGGCAGGTATAAAAAAGGGAGAAAGGCTCAGCCGATGCTTTGCAGATACTCGTCCATGGCCCGGGCGACTTCTTTCGAGTACTTCACCGCCTCCACCACCGTGCGTGCGCCGCGCACCACGTCGCCGCTGGCAAACACGCCGGGGCGGCTGGTCCGGCCTTCCGCGTCGGTGGTCAAAAGACCGCGGTCGCTGGTTTCCAGCCCTTTGGTGGTGCTGACGATGCGGTCCATCGGCCCCTGGCTGACCGCTACGATCACGCTGGAGCAGGGGAAAAACTGCGGTTCGCTCAGGCCGGTCACGTTGCCGTCTTTGTCAAAGCTGGCCGTTTGGTAGCGCACGCCCTCGTCGGTGATCTCCACCGGGCGGGCGCCGTACAAAAATTCCACGCCGTCGGCGATGGCATAGTCGATCTCCAGCTGGCTGGCGGCGGCCTGCAGCCGGCGGCAGAACACCGTCACATGGCGCACGCCCTTGCGCAGCGCGGTGCGGGCCACGTCCATGGCCGAGTTGCCCGCGCCGATGACCGCCAAATCGTCGCCCAGGTCGTAGACGTCGGGGTTTTGCAGATAATTGATGGCAAAGTGCACATGGCCCAGGCTCTCGCCGGGGATGTCCAGCTTGCGGGGCCGCCAGACGCCGGTGCCGATGAACACGGCCTTGTAGCCGTCCCGCTGCAGGTCGTCCAGCGTCAGGGTGGTGCCGATGACGGTGTTGGGGCGGATCTTGATTCCAAGGCGGACCAGCTGGGTCTTGTACCGGTCCAGGATGGATTTGGGCAGGCGGAACTCCGGGATGCCGTAGCGCAGCACGCCGCCGATCTTGTCGTGGCTTTCAAACAGCGTCACGTCGTAACCCTTCCGGGCCAGCAGCACGGCGATGGTGATGCCTGCCGGGCCTGAACCGATGATGGCGACCCGTTTGCCCCTGCTGGCTTCCCGCGTCAGTTCCAGGCGGTCCAGGTAGCTGTCCGAGATGTAATTTTCGATGCTGGAAATGTGCACCGGCTGGCCCTTGCGGCCCAGAACACAGTGGCCTTCGCACTGTTTTTTCTGATCGCAGACCAGCGAACAGACAACGCTCAGGGGGTTGTTTTCAAACAGCATCTGCCCGGCTTCGTCGATCTGGCTGTGCAGAAACAGCTGGATCATATCGGGGATGGGGGTGTGGATGGGACAGCCCTCGCGGCACAGGGGCTTTTTGCAGTGCAGGTAGCGGCGGGCTTCGTCAACGACATGGACGGCCATGGAAGGTTCCTCCTTTTTGCGGGCAAATCGGAAAAACGGCTTTTTGGGGACCGCGCCAATGCTCCCGCCGCGCGCAAAAACGCACTTCGGCGGACGGCGTGCCCCGGCGGCAGCGCGCCTGCCGTGCCGTTTATGCCCAGCATACCACATGGAACGCCGGGACAGAAGTTCCATCTGGTTCACCTGTGCAAAGCCAAAGGTTTTTACGGGGACAGCCGGGCGAGGGGCGAGGGGGGCGCGCCGGGCGGGGACAACCCTGCGCGGCGGACCGTCGTGGTCAAAGCGCCGCCGCATATTTTTGCCAGACTTTTGACGGCGGCAGGAAAGAAAAAGGCCCGCCTGGAAAGGCGGGCAGAAAAAATCAGGGCGCGGTGCTGCGGGCAGGCCGGGGCAGGCGGGCGCAGTCGACGCCCTCGTGTTCCAGCAGCCAGGCTTTGCGGTCCAGGCCGCCGGCGTAGCCGGTCAGGCTGCCGTCTGCCCCCACCACCCGGTGGCAGGGGATCAGCAGCGAGATGGGGTTGTGCCCCACCGCGCCGCCCACCGCCTGGGCCGACAGGCGCAGCCGACCCAGCTGTGCGGCGGCCTGCGCCGCCAGCGCGCCGTAGGTGGTGGTGCTGCCGTAGGGGACCTGGCACAGCAGCCGCCAGACGCATTGGCGGAAGGCGCTGCCCTGGGGGGCCAGCGGCAGCTCTTCCGGGGCGGGCGGCGGGGGGCACTGGCCGGCAAAATAGCGGTCCAGCCAGTCCCGCGCGGCCAGCAGGTGCCGCGCCGCCCGGTCGTCCGGCGCGCCGGGGGCCGGCAGGGCGGGGAAGTACTTCTGCCCCGCAAACCACACGCCGCAAAGCCCCTGGGCGTCGGCCGCCAGCGTCAGCCGGCCAAGGGGGCTTTCATATTCGTCATATTGCAGGGAAAGCGGGGCGGGATTTGTGCAGGCTGCCATGGGGATCACCTCATACTTTGTGATTGACGCGTTTTGTGCGCCGGGGCGGGTTTGCCGCGCCGGGCGCTCAGCAGATGCGGGGCAGCTGGGCGCCGGCCAGCTTGCCCAAAATACGGCTGCCGCCAAAGCGGTTGTGCAGCACCACCTGGCCCGGCCGGGCTGTCGTCACCCGGCCGATCTGCGCCGCGCCCTCGCCGCCGGGGACGGCATGCAGCGCATCCAGCACGGCCGCCGCCCGTTCGGGCGCGCAGACGGCCAGCATCCGCCCTTCGCAGGCGGAGTAGAGCGGGTCCAGGCCCAGCAGGTCGCAGGCCGCCGCCACCGGCACGTCCACCGGGATGGCGTCCTCCTCCAGCTCGATGCACAGCGGTCCGCCCTCCACAAACTCGTTCAGGGTGGTGGCCACGCCGCCTCGGGTGGGGTCGCGCAGCATCCGCACGCCGCCCGCCGCCAGCGCCGCGGCGCTCAGCTCATGCAGCGGCCGGCAGTCGGAAAGCAGCGTACCCTCGCAGGGCAGGTCCCCGCGGGCCATCAGCACGGCGGCGCCGTGGCAGCCCACGCTGCCGCTGACCAGCACCGCGTCGCCCTCCCGCAGGGCGTCCCGCCCCAGGCCGGGGGCGCGCAGCACGCCCACGCCGGCGGTGTTGATGTAAATGCCGTCGCCCCGGCCGCGCTCCACCACCTTGGTGTCGCCGGTAACGATCTGCACCCCCGCCTGCCGGGCGGTCCCGGCCGCCGAGGCCGCGATGGCTTTCAGGTCGTCCAGCGCAAAGCCTTCCTCCAAAATCAGCGAAAAGCTCAAATATTTTGGCAGCCCGCCTGCCATGCACAGGTCGTTGACGGTGCCGCACACCGCCAGCTTGCCGATGTCTCCGCCGGGGAACCGCCAGGGGCTGACCACAAAACTGTCGGTGGAAAACACCGGCGGCCCGCCCAGTTCCGGCAATACCGCGCCGTCCCCCAGCTGGGCGAGCGCCGTGTTGGCAAAGGCCGGCACAAGGACTTCGTCGATCAGCTGCGCGGTCTTTAGCCCGCCGCTGCCGTAGTCCAGCGTGATGATGTCCTGCATACTGCAACCTCCCTTGCAAGGGGAACCTTGGAACTACTGCCCGTATTTGTACGCCGCCGCGCAGGCTCCCTCGCCGGAAACCATGCAGGGCCCCACCGGGTCGGCGGGGGTGCAGGCTTTGCCGAACAGCGGGCAGCTCTGCGGGGCGCACACCCCGCGGATCACCGCGCCGCAGCGGCAGCCGGGCAGGTCGGCAGCGGGGCCGGGCCGGATGGCAAACTTTTTGGCGGCGTCCCAGGGGGCAAACTCCGGCCGGATGGCATAGCCGCTTTCCGGGATCTCGCCCAGGCCGCGCCACAGGCTGGCGGCGGGGGCAAACACCCGGTCGATGGCCGCCTGCGCCGCCGGGTTTCCCCCGCCGCGCACCAGGCGGGTGTACTCGTTTTCCAGGCCGGGGCGGCCCTCGGCGCGCATCTTTGCCAGCCGCCAGACCGAGTACAGGATGTCCCCGGCCTCGAACCCGCTGACCACCGCGGGCAGGCCGTACTCCTGCGGCAGAAACCGGAACGCCTCCGCCCCGGTGACGGCCGCCACGTGCCCCGGGCACAAAAACCCGTCCACCGCAAAATCCGGCGCGGCGATCAGCGCCCGCAGGGCGGGTTCGGTCCGCTTTAACAGGCACAAGACCGAAAAGTTGGCAAGCCCCCGCCCGGCGGCCTCCAGCAGGCAGGCGGCGGTGCCGGGGGCGGTGGTCTCGAACCCCACGCCCAAAAACACATACTGCCGGGCCGGGTCCTTTGCCGCGGCCTCCACCGCCTCCAGCGGGGAGTAGACGGTCATCACGCCGGCGCCCAGCGCCCGGCGGCGCAAAAGGGTATCCCCCCGCGCGCTGCCCGGCACCCGCAAAAGGTCGCCGTAGCTGGCGACCACCACGCCGGGCTGTTCGCTCAGCGCAAGCACCGCGTCGATGGCGCCGGCAGGCGTCACGCACACCGGGCACCCCGGCCCGGACACCAGCCGCACCCCCGGCGCCAGCAGGCTGCGCAGGCCCGCCTTGGCAATGGCCATGGTATGGGTGCCGCAGATCTCCATAACGCGCAGCGGTCGCTCCGGGCCGGTCAGGCTGCGGATGCCCCGCACCAGCGCCGCCGCGTCCTCCGCCCGGCGGAAGTCTTTCTCACTCAAGAGCATCGACGGCCTCCTGGATGCAGGCCAGGTTTTCCTTGGCCTGCTGTTCGGTCAGCTTTTCAATGGCAAAGCCGGCGTGCACCATCACATAGTCGCCGGGGCGGATGTCGGGGATAAAATCCACCCGCAGCTTCTGGGTCAGGCCGCCGGCCTCGCCCACGGCCTGCCTGCCGTCCACCGATAGGATCTTCAAGGGCACTGCCAGACACATGGCTGCCGCCTCCTGTTCATTTTCTGGTTTGGGTTTGTTTTGCCGCGCCGATCATCAGCTGCCCCAGGGCAAGTCCCTCGTCGCCGGGGGACACCCGGTGGTGGCTGTACACCGCAAAGCCGTCGTCCTCCAGCAGGCGGGTGATGCCGCGCAGCAGGTACCGGTTCAAAAACACCCCGCCGGAAAGCACCACCGGCAGCCGCTCCGGATTTAGCGCCCGGCACTGCTCCAGCGCCATGCGGCACAGCGCGTCCATAAAGCCGCGGGCGATGGCGGCGGCCGGCACGCCGGCCAGCACGTCGGCGCAGACGGCGGCCGTCAGCGGCCGGGTGTCGAACCGGCGCACGCCGCCGTCCCGGTAAAAGGCGGCGGGGTAGGGGCGGCCGGGGATGCCCGGATCGGCCAGGGCTTCCAGCAGGGCGGGGGCCTGGCCGTCGTAGCCGGCAGCCGCCCGGCCGGAGATCAGCGCATACACGCCGTCAAACAGCCGGCCGATGCTGCTGGCTTTGGGGCAGGCAATGTCCTTTTCCAGCATGGCGGCGATGGTCCGGGCGCCCGGCAGCGCCCGCATCAGCGGCAGGCGGGCCAGGGCTTCGGGCGGGACGCCGGCGTCCCAGGCAAGCGCCAGCCCGGTGCGGCCGATCTGCCGCACCGCCGCGTCGCCGCCCGGCAGCGGGATGGGCCGGATGGACCCCACCCGCACAAAGGCGCTGTACCCGCCGCGCAAAAACTCGCCGCCCCAGATGCCGCCGTCGTCCCCCAGGCCGGTGCCGTCCCACACGATGCCGAAAGCGGGGCCGGCCAGCCGGTTGTCCGCCAGGCAGGACGCCATGTGCGCCCAGTGGTGCTGCACCTGCAAAAGCGGCAGCCCTCTGCCGGCGGCCATGGCCCCGGCCTCGCGGGTGGAAAAATAGTCCGGGTGCAGGTCGCACACCAGCGCCCGCGGCGCGATGCCGAACAGCCGCAGCTGGGCGTGCAGCGCGCCGCGGTAGTGGTCCAGCGTCTCGGCGTTTTTCAAATCGCCGATGTGCTGGCTCAAAAAGGCGTGGCGGCCTTTGCCGGCCGCAAAACCGGCCTTCTGCTCGGCGCCAAAGGCCAGCACGCCGTCGGCGGAGGCATCGGGCAGGGTCAGCGGCTGGGGGGCGTAGCCCCGGCTGCGGCGGAAGAAATATTCCCGCCCCTGCCACACCGCCGCCAGGGAATCGTCGCACCGGTTGGCAATGGGCCGGTCGTGCAAAAGAAAGCCGTCCGCCACGCCCCGCAGCCCGGCCAGGGCCTCGCCGTTTTCTATCATCACCGGGCAGCCGGGGCGGTTGGCGCTGGTCAGCACCAGGGCAGCCGGCCCGCCAAAGCTGCCGTCCGCCAGCAGGATATGCAGCGGCGCGTAGGGCAGCAGGATGCCGATGTGGCGGTTCTCGCTCAAATACGGGAAGCTGCCCGCCCCGGCGGCGTGCCGCTTTTCCAAAAGCACGATGGGCCGGCGGGGGCTTTGCAGCAGCGCGGCCTCCTCGCCGGAAATGCGGCAGAACTGCCGCGCGGCGTCCAGGTCGCGGCACAAAACGGCCAGCGGCTTTTCCTCCCGGTGCTTGCGGCGGCGCAGGCGGCGCACCGCGCCCTCGTCCAGCGCGCTGCAGGCCAGGTGGATGCCGCCTGTGCCCTTCACCGCCACAATGCCCCCGGCGGCCAGCGCCTGCTGGGCCAGCGCGACGGCGTCGCCGGGCAGCTCCCGGCCCCTGTCGTCCAGATAAAACGCCCGCGGTCCGCACGCCGGGCAGCAGTCCGGCTGGGCGTGGTAGCGGCGGCTGCGGATGTCGCCGTACTCGGCGGCGCAGGCGGGGCACATGGCAAAGCCGGCCATGGTGGTGTTGGCCCTGTCGTAGGGCAGCGCCCGCAAGATCGAAAACCGCGGTCCGCAGTCGGTGCAGTTGATAAACGGGTAGCGGTAGCGGCGGTCGGCCGGGTCGGCCAGCTCCGCCAGGCAGGCGGGGCAGGGGGCCAGGTCGGGGGCGGCCAGCGTGGCGGCGGCCCCGGCGGTGCTGGGCAAAATGGCAAAGCCGTCGTACCCGCCGCGGCCTGCCAGCGGCTGCACCGCGATCTCCTCCACCACCGCCAGCGGCGGCGGATCGGTGCGCAGCGCCTGCAAAAAGCGGTCCACGGCGTCGGCGGGGCCTTCCAGCGCCAGCTCCACCCCGGCGGGGGTGTTGCGGGCCCAGCCGGCAAGGCCTTCCCGTGCCGCCAGCCGGTGCAGAAAGGGCCGGAACCCCACCCCCTGCACGATGCCGGTGATCTCGGCCCGCACATGGCGGCGGGCGGGCTGCGCCTGGCTCATGCCAGCGCGGCGCGGATGCGCCCGGCCAGGTGGCCGGCCAGCTCGTCCAGTCCTTCGCCTGTGCGGGTCGACAGCCGGAACAGCGGCCCGCCGGGGTTGACGCCCCGGTAGTCCGCGGCCACCCGGTCCAAATCAAAGTCAAAGTAGGGCAGCATATCGCACTTGGTCAGCGCCAGGCAGTCGGTGTCGGTGAACATCAGCGGGTACTTGGCCACCTTGTCGTCGCCCTCCGGGATGCTCAGAACCGTCAGGCGGAAATTCTCGCCGATGTCAAACTCGGCCGGGCAGACCAAATTGCCGATGTTCTCCACAAACAGCACGTCCAAAGCGTCCAGGTCAAACTGGGGCAGGATATGCTGGATGCTCATGGCCTCGATGTGGCAGGCGCCGTCGGTGTTCAGCTGCACCGCCGGGATGTTCAGCGCCGCGATCTTCTCGGCGTCGATCTGGCCGGTGATGTCGCCCTCGATCACGCCGATGGCAAACTGCTGCCGCAGCCGGCCGATCAATGCGGTGATCAGGCTGGTCTTGCCCGCGCCGGGGCTGCCCATCACATTGATTAAACAGACTTTGTGGTCTTGCAGCGTTTCGCGCACCTGGGCGCTCACGTCGTCGTTCCATTCCATGACCTGGTGCAGCACTTTGATCTCCATTTATACATCCACCTCCAGGCTTTCCACCAGAAATTCCCGGCCCGAAAGCCGGTGCAGGTCCACGCTGCCGCACGCCGGGCAGGCGATGTGCCGCCGGTCGATCTCGCTGACCTGGCCGCAGGCGCGGCACTGCACCCGCAGCGGCAGGGTGCGGGCCTCGATCTTCGCCCCCTCGGCGATGGTGCCCTTTGCCAGCACGTCCAGGTACATCTGCACGCAGTCGGGCACCACGCCGGAAAAAGGACCCAGCGTCAGCCGGATGGCCCGGATGCGGCGGGCATGCTGCCCGGCGGCGGCGTCCAGCGCGATCTTTAGGATGCTTTGGGTGATGGCCAGCTCGTGCATGGGGCGCAGACTCCTTTCCCTGCCGTTTGGGGCCGCGCCGGACTGCGCGGCCTGCGTATGCTATTATAGCACCCCGCCGGCAAAAATACCATAAGCCCTGGCCGGCCGAAAGGGGGGAAAGGCGGCGGAAAAACCTGCCTGTGAAAAAATAGACAAAAACTTTCCACCGCTCTTGTAAATCCCGGCAAAGGGGTCTATAATGGGGCTTGGATTTGACACATTGGATGGTTTTTCTCCAGGAAAGGGCGTGCGTTATGGGTGTTATACCGATTTTGATCGCCTGGCCGGCGCTGGCGGCGGTGATCCTGCCGCTGGTCCGCAGCCGCAAGGCGCGCGCGGCGGTGGTCTACACGGCCGCCGCCGGCATGATGGCGCTGGCCGCGGTGCTGCTGGCCGCCTGGCTGTCCGCCGGAAAACAGACCCTGTTTCTGGCGCCGGAAAGCGTCTATACCAACTATCTCGACCTGGCCATGCTGGCGGGCGAGTTCGTGCTGATGGGGCTGATCATCGCGCTGTCCATCCGGCACCGCAAATACCCGGTGATCCTGCTTTCGGCCGGGCAGACGCTGCTGGTGGCCTGGTCCGAGATCTTCCACCCGGTGGAAAAGACCACCCACATGCGGGTGGACGGCCTGGCCATGCTGCTGTGCATCATTGCGGCGTTTGTGGGCGGTTTTATCTGCATCTACGCGGTGGGCTACATGAAGGCCTACCACGAGCACCATAAGGAATACAAGGACCGCAGCGGCTTCTTCTTCTCAATGCTGTTTCTGTTTTTGGCGGCCATGTTCGGCCTGGTTTTGTCCGAAAACCTGGTCTGGATGTACTTCTTCTGGGAGGTCACCAGCGTTGTGTCCTTCTTGCTCATCGGCTACACCCGCACCGAGGAGGCCGTCCACAACAGCTTCCGCGCATTGTGGATGAACCTGCTGGGCGGGTTCGGCTTTGCCATTGCCATCGTCTACTCGGCGGCCACCAGCGGCACCGTGCAGCTGACCGACGTGGTCATGTCCGGCGCGGCCATCCCGGTGGTGCTGCTGGCCTTTGCGGCGCTGACCAAATCGGCGCAGATGCCTTTCTCCTCCTGGCTGCTGGGGGCGATGGTCGCGCCCACGCCTTCCAGCGCGCTGCTGCACAGCGCCACCATGGTCAAGGCGGGCGTCTACCTGCTCATCCGCCTGGCCCCGGCGCTGGCCGGCACCCTGGGCGGCATGATGGTGGCGTTCATCGGCGGCTTTACCTTTATCATGGCCAGCATGATGGCCATTGCCCAGAACGACGGCAAAAAGGTGCT
>DWVD01000076.1 GCA_019120395.1 Candidatus Gemmiger faecigallinarum | reverse complement strand
CAAAGACGCCGTCCACCAGGTAGGGGTCAAAGATAGTGCCGAACACAATGTCGGCGTACTCGTCGGCCAGGCGCTCGCCGGCCAGGGCAAACTGCTGCTTGATGCCGCAGACGTCCGCCGACAGCAGCCGGTCGCCGCCGGCGCTGGCCAGGTCCACGCCCAGGTCGGCGCCGTACAGCGCCGCCAGCTTGCGGGACAGGGCGGTCATATCGGGGCAGCCGGCATAGCCGCGCTCCAGCACCAGCGCCAGCACGGCGGCGTCGGTGGCGCTTTGCCGCCGGGCCGGGTAGCGCAGGTGGATGGCGATGCGGCAGCGGTTGAATTTTTCGGCGTCCAGCACGTTCAAAAATACGCCGGGCGCGATCTGTGTGCGTTGCAAAGGGGTGTACCTCCTGGGTCGTTACAAGTGGGGCCGCAATGCGGCGTCGGCGCGGGCGGCCTGCCGCCGGCAGTCGCCGCGCCGTATGAAGTCTATTATATAAGGTTCGGGGGCGGGTGTAAAGCGCAGCAGGCGGAAATGGCCGCCGCAGGGCAAAAAATGCGGGGCTGCGGCGGGCTTGACAAACGGCTGCGGATACGGATATAATGGTACACGGTATCCGCGGGTGTCGTACAACGGCCAGTACATCAGCCTTCCAAGCTGAGGACGAGGGTTCGACTCCCTTCACCCGCTCCACCAAAACCTGGCCGATGTCCCATCGGCCAGGTTTTTTGTTGTGGCGGCCGGGCGGTCCCCGCTTTGCCCCGTATAATTCTTCATCCCGATCAAAACGGCCGCCGGGCTCCTGTGTCAGGGGAGTCCGGCGGCCGTTTTGTCTTTTAATTTAAACGAATCTGCCGCGCCCGGCGGCGCGGGCTGCAAACGCGGCCTCAGCCCCGGTCGAACAAAATTTTCTGCCGCTGCAAAAACAGCTGCATCCGTTCCCGGTCCAGCGAATAGTACATCCGGTTCCCGTTGGTCATGCAGTTTACCAGGCCGCAGTCCATCAGCTTGTTCATGTGATGATGGATGGTGTTGCGGCTGAGCCCGAACTGATGGGACAGCTCCTGCACATAGGCGTCGTGCCCGCGCAGGTAGCAGAGGATGTCGAAACGGGTCGGGTCGCCCAGCAGGCGGTAGATCTCGCACACCTGATCCTGGGCGGAGTTCCTGCCGCTGATCAGGTTCTGCAGCTCGCGCCGCAAAACGCCGCAGTAAAACCGCACCCGGCCGTCGCCCAGATCCAGCGCCAGGTTGCTGTCCGCGCCAAACACAAAGGGGGACATCAGATAATCCACGCCCGGCTCCGGCGTCATACGGCTCAGCTGCGAAAACAGCGCCTCCGGTTCCATCCGTTCGCAATCCCGCAGGAACGGCCGCGTCACCTTTTCCAGATCCGCCCGGCTGCCGGCCAGGCATTCCAGCACCGGCGCCAGGCATTTTACAGCCCTGCCGATCAGCTGTACGCGGTCCCGCAGCAGCTCCAGCAGGGCAATTTTTGTGCCGGCGGGGACGGAAAGCCCCAGAACCAGATCCTGATATTGCTGCACCGTCAGGCGGCGGCTGGCGGGAAGTCCCTCCTCAAAAATGCCGGCGATTCCCCAGGCCGCCTGCTCCTCGTCCAGCTCCGCCACCTGCCGGCCAAACGCCGCAAGGTCGCCCTGGTACCGGTCCAGATGCATATACAGCAGGAAAAACGCCCGTGAGCTGGAACCGACGGTGTTGTGCTGGAATCCTTCCAGGTTTCCAAACAGTTCCTGCAGCTCGTCTTCCTCCAGCGGGCAGCGGCGGTCCAGCTCCCGCGTCAGCTTTTGAAGGACTTTCAACGCCTCCAGCAGTTCCGGCGTGGGGGCGCTGCCCTGTTGGGCAATGCGCTGCGCCATTGCGTTCCAATCCCTGCCCGCGGCCCTGCGCCCCAGATAGGCAAGGCCCTCCAGCAGGTCGTCAAAACAATTGCATATTTCCATGGTAAATTGCTTCTCCTGTTGCTTTTCTTTCCTTTTTGACATACGGCGCGTCCTCTCGACCAACGGCAAATGTTATAGAAAAATGAAAAAACATACAAAAAAATGGAAACTCTTTACTTGACAAAAGTGTATCATAGCAGTAATATTTTTGCTATAGCATATATCCATCGAGCAGAACGTAACACAGGTATATTACATTACGCAAGGTATTCCTGTCAATTGCGGTTTATTCAATGGGAATATGGGGGATGAATGTGCGTCAGCGGCCCTGCCCCGGCGCACAAGAAGAAGGGAGCAAGAAAATGAAGAAAACGAAGCGTTGCCTTGCCGCTGTGCTTGCGGGCCTGCTTGCCGTCTCTCTCCTGCCCGGTTCCGCCCTGGCAGAAGGGGAAGACGCGGCGGGCCGGCAGGTCACAGCAGAGGAAGTGGAAACACAGTCTCTCCTCAGCCCCGACAATTTGCGGCAGCCGATTGCGGAGCAGAACGTGTATGACGACGACGCGGTGATCACGGCCATTGTGGAATTCGATGCGCCCGCCGTCATGGACTATTTTGGAACGAGCACCTACGCTGTGCCGGAGGAAGGCGTCAGCGCAGGCCAGGCCGTGTCGGAGTTCCTGGCGTCGGAGGACGCCCAGCAGACCGCCCAGCAGCTGCTGGACGACCAGCAGGGCATCATTGACCAGATCACCGCCCTGACCGGCGCGGCGGGCATTGCTACCATGGACCTGGAAGGCTCCAGCCCCAACGGCATCGTGGCGCGCTGGTCCACCCTGGTCAACGCCATGGCCATCCAGGTGCCCTATGGCACGCTGGAGCAGATCCGCCAGCTGGACGGCGTCAAGCGCGCCTATGTGCAGCACGTATATGACCGCCCCATCGACGAGCTGGACACCGACGGCGAAACGCCCTGGTATTCTTACAGCTACGACAAGGTGGATGTGCAGGAAGCCTGGCAGGCCGGCTACACCGGCAAAGGGATGCTGGTGGCCGTGCTGGACACCGGCCTGGACATCAACTGGGGTGCCGCGTACGACGCCGAAGGCAACATGGTCATGGGCGTCACCCGCAGCCACGAAGCCTTCCGGGACAATTCCTTCCTGAACGACCCGAACAGCGAGACGGAAGGCTGGGAGCTGCGCTATGACTCGGACCGTCTGGCCGCCTTCCTGGAGAACAACATGCTGAACTCCACCACCGGCCCCGACAACGACGGGGACGGCAACCCGGACAAGATCGTGTGGGACGATAACGGCCTGTACAAGAACCTGAAGGTCCCCTACGCCTGCGACTACGCCGACGGCGATCTGAACGTGCAGCCTGCCAGCAACGAGCACGGCACCCACGTGTCCGGCACCGTCGCCGGCTATGCCGAAAGCGCCGAGGGCGAGGTCCTTTTCAGCGGCGTTGCTCCCGACGCGCAGATCATGATGATGAAGGTCTTTTCGGACCAGGACGGCGGCGCCATGGAGGCCACCGTCGTCAACGCGCTGGAGGACGCCCTGCGCCTGGGCGCCGACGTCATCAACCTGAGCCTGGGTTCTGACAACGGCTTCTCGGAGGACGACACCATGCAGAACGAGGTGTACGCCACCATCGAGGAGGCCGGCATCGCGCTGATGACTTCCGCCGGCAACAGCGGCTACTCCTCCGCCAGCAACAACTACGGCGGCAACCCGCTGACCAGCGACGTGGACACCTCCATGATGTCCTCCCCCGCCATCTACGACAGCAACATCAGCGTCGCTTCGCTGGACAACACCATCCAGGTGCAGTCCTACATGACCTGGGAGGACGCGGAGGGCGTCTCCCACGACGTCGGCTTCTCCGATCCCTGGACCGTCGCCATGAAGGCCACCTTCGGCGGCCAGTCCGTGCCGGTCTATCTGGTCGGCGGCGTCGGCAGCTACAACGATTACAGCGCCGTGGGCTGGGCTACCGAGTACAATCCCGACGGCAAGACCGGCTTTGCCCTGGTGCCCCGCGGCGAGATCTCCTTTGCCGACAAGGTCACCAACGGCCAGTATTTCTCTTACGTGGACCGCAACAACGTGCGCCACGGCGTGCTGGGCGTCATCGTGTATGACACCGACCCCAACTCCACCGAACTGATCAACATGAGCGTGGAGAACACCACCCTGACCTGCGCCTTTATCAACGGCCAGGACGGCGCCGCCCTGGCGGCCGCCCTGCAGGACGAGCAGAACGTGTCGCTTACGGTGTCGGAGGACGACATGTCCCTGCCCAATCCCACCGACGGCCAGATGTCCGTCTTTTCTTCCTGGGGCGCAGGTCCCTCGCTGGAGCTGAAGCCGGAGATCACCGCCCCCGGCGGCAACATCTGGTCCACCATCATTGACACCGTCAACACCGACACCGATGGCTACACCGGCAGCTACGGCATGATGAGCGGCACTTCCATGGCCGCCCCGCACATGAGCGGCATCGCCGCCCTGGTGCGTCAGCGCGTGCTGGAGGAGGATTCCTTCAACGATCTGGACACCGGCAAGGTGGACAACGTCATCAGCCAGCTGCTGGTCAGCACCGCCATCCCCCAGAAGGACCCGGACGGCAACTTCTACTCGCCCCGCCAGCAAGGCGCCGGCCTGGTGAACGCCTACAACGCCCTGACCACCCCGGCCTACATCTCGGTGGAAGGCCAGAACGTGGGCAAGCTGGAGCTGAAGGACGATCCCGACCGCACCGGCAGCTACAACGTCGCCTTTGACGTCAACAACATTTCGGACCAGCCTGTCACCTACAATGTCAGCATCACCCTGCTGAAGCCCATGACCGCCGCCGTCGACGGCCGGAACACCATGCTCCACCAGGACGAGACCATCAAAACCGTCGACCTGGGCACGGTCACCGTCGAAGCCAACAGCACGGCAAACTTCAGCCAGACCGTCACCCTGACGGAGGAGGAGAAAGCGGCTCTGGACGCCACGTTTGAGAACGGCGTCTATGTGGAGGGCTTTGTCAGCCTGACCGACGCCGCCGGCAGCGCCCCCGCCTTGGGTCTGCCCATGCTGGCTTTCTACGGCGACTGGACCTCCGCGGCCATCTTTGACGCCTCCGACTGGCTTGATGATCCGCAGGACGGCTCCAACGTCTTTAACAACGAGAGCACCTGGGGCGTCAGCCTGCTGGGCAGCGCTTCCATCAATCCCAGCACCGGCGAGATCCTGGGTTACATGAACCTGGGCCAGAACCCCTTTGACCCGGCTTCCGCCACCGATCAGAACGTCTACAACGGCGAGAATATCACCATTTCTCCCAACGGCGACCAGTATTTTGACCGGGTGGACGATTACATCCTTTATCAGCTGCGCGACGCCAAGGCCATTGTGGTCCGCGTCACCGACGCCGAGACCGGCGAGGTTTATTTCAGCGACTGGACGTCCTATATCCCCCGCACCGTTTACAACAGCACCTACGGCGTGCCCATGCCGATCACCGCGCAGTACTACGGCGTGGTGCCCATCTGGGAAGGCACCGACCAGGAGGGCAATCCCCTGCCCAGCGGCACCAAATGCACCTACGAGGTCATCGCCTACGGGGACGGCGATTACGGCGACCCCATCTATGAGGAGAGCACCGGCCTGAACGTCACCGACTTCGACTCGCTGGCCGCCGGTACGCTGACCCCCACCTTCAACGGCCACGAGATGGACATGACGGGCGACGTGATCTCCTTCCCCGTCACGGTGGACACCACCGCCCCCTCGCTGGAAAACCACACCGTGACCATCTACGAGGAGGACGGCCGCGTCTACATGACCGGCACCGTCAACGAGGACGAAAGCTCGCTGGCTTATGTGCAGATCCTGCCCTACGTGACCCGCTCCTATCAGGACGGCATCGGCGACCCCAACTATGCCGAGGTGGGCGTCGACCGGAACAACCCCTTCCTGACCGAGTATTTCTACAACCCCGCCACCCACACCTACAACTTCAAGGCGGACATCACCTCCTACGCCCACACCAACGAATCCTACCCGGGCGAGGGCAACACCTACAAGTTTGAATGGACCGGCAACGTGATGGTCTCCTGCGGCGACTATGGCGCCAACGAGCGCAGCTACTCCATTAAGGTGGACTCCACCAGCGGCCTGGTCCTGTCGCAGACCTCGGCGCTGCTGCATCCCGGCAGCACCTTTGACCTGAGCGTCATCGACAACACCGGCCTGGAAGGCGACATCATCCGTACGTCCAGCAACCCCGAAGTTGCCACCATCGACGAGCTGGGCAAGGTGACCGCCGTGGCCGCCGGCCAGACGATCATTGAGGTGAGCAAGGGCACCGCCAAAGCCACCTGCGTCGTCGCCGTCGAGGACTACAACACCACCGTGGTGGACTTTGACCTGGTCCCCGTCAGCTTTGACGGCCTGAAACCGGACGGCCAGCTGCTGGTGCGGGTGGACAACCTCCAGCCCGCCGACGTGCAGCTGAACGAGATCCGCTGGGAAGTGTTTGAGGACGAGGATTACCTGCAGTACGGCGAAGGCCTGCTCTCGGTGGAACAGTACAGCAGCGACGGCCTGAGCGGCTCCATTTACATGACGGTGAACGCCACGCAGGAAGGCGTGGTGCTGCCCGCCGGCACCGGTTACCTCAACGTGACCCTGAACGGCGTGACCCGCACCATGAACCTGAGCTGGCCGGAACTGCCCACCTCGCCGGATCAGGACGATCTGATCTCCGGCGCCAATATGGGCGACCAGGTGCTTTACACCACGCCCGGCCAGCCGGTCGATCTGATCGCGTCGTACCGCAACCAGAGCGACCATGACGTCAACGACGTGATCAATAATCTGGAAAATCTGCAGCTGGATGGCCCGGATTTCTTCAGCGTCAACGGCAGTTACAGCTGCCGGCTGGTGAACGACGAGGGCTATGCCCTGCCCGCTGCCGAGGACGTCCATGTATACACCCGCTATGTGTACGAGGACGGCACCTATTACGACTCCGAGATGGTCAACTACCCCGCCTACACCCAGTACACCTACGATCCCCAGACGGGCGAACTGAACATCCTGCACACCCCCGTCGGCACCTCCAACCAGCTGGTCATCGAAGCGGCGGGCGTTGCGAGCGAAGGCGCCCCCGCCGGCGAGATGTCCGGCCAGACCTGGACGCGCCCCGACGGCCTGTACGGCCCCTTCACCTGGACCGTGACCGAGGGCAGCGGCGCCCTGACCGAAACCACCACGGATATTTCCGGCCGCCAGGTCCCCATCGCGCAGTACACCCCCTCTGAGCCTGGCGTCAGCACCATCACCGCCACCAGCAAGGACGGCCTGTACTCGGTCAACTTTGCCGTGGTCAGCCAGGGCGTTCTGGCCGAAACCATCGACCTGCCCCAGGAGCAGCACAATCTGTCTCTGGACCGCGGCGAGACCTTCCAGCTGACCCCCGCGCTGTCCCCGGAACCGACGCTGGAAGAGGACAAAGCCGTCATCTATACGAGCTTCGACGAAAATGTCGCCACGGTGGACGAAAACGGCGTGGTGACCGCATTGAACCCGGGCCAGGCCTACATCAAGGTCGCCAGCGCGGCGGACAACACCGTTATCACCTACTGCCTAGTCACGGTGGAGGCCGGAACCAACTCGGTCAAGTTTGTGGACTATGACGGCACCGTCCTGAAACAGGTCTGGGTCGCCAACGGCATGAACGCCGAAGCCCCCGAAGCCCCCTACCGCGAAGGCTACACCTTCACCGGCTGGGACGGCAGCTGGGAGAACGTCACCGAGGACCGCGTCCTTACCGCCCAGTACACGATCAACCATTACACCGTCAGCTTTGTGGTGGACGGCCAGGTCGTCGCCACGGTGGACAAGGAGCACGGCCAGACCCTGACCAGCGCCGACTACCCCGCCGTGCCTGAAAAGGCCGGCTACACCGGCGCCTGGAAAGTGGTCACCGATCCCGTCACCGGCGACATCTCCATCGAGGCGGTCTACACGCCCATTTCCACTGGCGGCGGCAACACCGGCACCAGCGGCAACGACAACATCCAGGACAACCCGCCCCCCTCCGGCAGCGGCTCCGGCGCGTCCGGCAGCACAACGCCGAACGGCAGCACGGCCGCCCAGGGCAGCGCCCAGGCGGAAGCGCGGAACACCGTTCCCGAAACCGCGGACGCTTTGCCCCTGACCGCCATTCTGGCGCTGCTTGCGGTCTCCGGCGCATGCCTGATCCTTTTGGCTGCGCGCCGCCGCAAAGGGCGCTGATCCCCTGCCGCGTCCGGCATGACTGCGGCATAGCCCAATAACCCCCCATACGTCCCCTTCCCGGAAAGCGGCACGCTATGCCGCGCACCGGGAAGGGGCGTTTTTTTGCCGCCGTCCGCCTCTTTCTGTTTGGTCTGCCCCATGGTATAATAAAAATATATTTCGCGCCGGCCCCGCCGGGCGCAGGTGCGGACAGCGCCAAAAGGAGGGATCCCGGATGGTCAAATATCGGCTGCTCTTCTAAGCGATAGAAGAGGACCCGGACGATTCTTCTATCGCATTACCGCAATAATGCCATAGGAGAGTATCATGAAACATTATCAAAGGCGCTATCGCGCCTGTTATCTCGGCGCGCTGGCCGCCGTTTTTGCCAGCACGATCTTTGCCGTCTCGCTGCAGTTTTTCAAGGGGGCCGTCCTGGACCTTGCGATCGCGGGCGATCTGCCCGGCGCGCTGCGGTACGCGGCGCTTTTGCTGGCGTTCATCCTGTGCGAGAATCTGTTCTACTTTGTCTACGCGCGGCTTTCCGCCAGATTTACCGCCGGCTGCACAGAGGCGCTGAAACGGGACGTCTTCCGCAGCATCCTGCGGCGGGGCTACGCCGCCTTCCGGCAGCGTCCCCAGGGCGAGTACCTTGCCAAATACACAACCGAGGCCGACGTCATCCAGGACCGCCGCTTCAAAATGCTCCCCATGCTGTGGGAGATCCTGTTCAAGATCCTTTTTGTCAGCGCGGCGTTTTTTCTGCTGGACGTGCGGATCGCGCTGCTCACGCTTGCCCTGCTGACGACGCCGCTGTACCTGCCCAAGCTGATCGAAAAACCGCTGCAAAACGCCCAGTCCGCGCAGCTCAAGGCGGCGGAAGCCGCCCTGGCCTGCCTGAACGACTGGCTGAACGGGTTCGAGATCATCAAAAACTTTTCCGCAGAGCAAAGCGTCCTGCAGCGGTTCGACGTACTGAACCGGCGGGCCGCGGAGAAGGCCTGCCGCAACGCGACGCTGGGCGCGGCGTCCCAGCTGGTCACGGCCCTGATGTCCTATCTTTCCTATTTTGCGGTGCTGCTCTGCGCCGCCTGGCTGGTGCTGCGGGGGGATTTTTCCGCGGGGGACTTTTTTGTCGCCATAGGCATGATCGACCAGCTTTCCTATCCGCTGATCAGTCTGGCCGGCATCCTGCGCCAGCTTGTGGCCGTACGGCCCGCCTGCCGGGCAATGGAGCAGTTTATCGCCGGGGGCAAAGCGGACAAAGCCGGCGGCCCCCTGTCCGCCGTCAGCTGCCATATCCGCTTCCGCCAGGTGGGCTTCACCTATCCGGGCGCTTCCCGCCCTGTGCTGCAGGGGCTGGACTTTACCATCCAAAAGGGATGCCGTTACCTGCTGCAGGGGCCCAGCGGCTGCGGAAAGACCACCGCCATAAACCTGCTGCTGCGCTACTATGACGCGGACGCCGGCGAGATCACCGTGGACGGCGCGCCGATTTCCCGGTTTGGCAGCACCTACGGCTGCATAACGGTGGTGCGCCAGGACGCGGTGCTGTTCCACGATTCGCTGCGCAACAACCTGACCATGTACCGGAGCATCCCCGACGAAAAGCTGTTCCAGGCCCTGCGCGCGGTGGGGCTGCAGAAATTTGCCGGCCGCGGTGCCCTGGACGCACAGATCCAGGAAAACGGCTCCAACCTGTCCGGCGGGGAAAAGAAGCGCATCTGCCTGGCCCGCGCGCTGCTCCGGGAAACGGACGTGCTCATCCTGGACGAGCCGCTGGCAAACCTGGACGACGCGGCGGCGCGCAGGATCGAAGACCTGCTGCTTTCCATCCGTGACCGGACGCTGCTGGTCGTTTCGCACCAGTTCACACCGGAAAAAGTAAACCAGTTTGACGGGGTCATCCGTTTCGGCGGGGCCTGAACCGGACCCGCCGTCCCCTCCCCCGTCCCGCAAACAAAAAAACAGGAGCGTCAGATCGTTGGATCTGGCGCTCCTGTTTTGCTGCGCTCTGCATCGGTCCGGTCCCCTGCGCGCCGCCGAAAGCGGGGCTTATCCCAGGCTGCGCAGGGCCTTGGGGTAGTGGTTTTTGACCCGGCCGCCGCTGGCTTTGCCGCAGCCCAGCGGGAAACCGTCCACCAGCACGGCGCACCAGCCGGGCCGGGCGGTTTTGGCCTCGATCTCCTCGCCGCGCAGCCAGGCCGCGGTGCGGGGGTCGGCCAGGGTCAGGCGCTCGGCGTTGGCGCACCCTGCGCCGTGGGCCATAAACAGCGCGTGGCTTGGCACAAACCGGCCTTTCTGCAGCCGGCCGGCCGGCACGCCCGCCCGCAGGATATGCAGCTTTGCCGCGGGCAGCGCCGCCGGCGGGGGCAGCACGGCCAGGTCGCCGGCAATGTCCACCGGAGCGTCGGCCAGGGCGGGGAAATATTCGCCCGCAAAGGCGCGCCAGGCGTCCCGCACCTGGGCGGCGGCCCTGTCCGGGCGGGCGGCTCTGCCCCGGCCTTTCGTTTTGGCCAGGGCAGCCTCCGGGCGGGGCTGCGGCTCGCCCTGCTTGCAAAAGCGGGCGATAAAGTGCCCCTCGCCCCCGTCGGCGGGCCAGATGCGGCGGCAGTACGCGGCGGCAAAGCCGGGCGTTTCGGGGGCGCGGTTTGCCTCGCCGGGGCGGCCGAAGCCGGCGGCAGACAGGTCCTCCTGCACAAACTCCGGGTGGCGCGCCAAAAAGGCTGCCGCCTGGGCCTCATCCTCCTCCGGCGCAAAGGTGCAGGTGGAAAGCACCAGCACCCCGCCGGGGGCCAGCAGCCGGGCGGCCGCGTCCAAAATGCCGGCGGCGGTGGCGGCGCACTGCGCCACCAGGGCCGGGCTGTGCTGGGCAATGGCGGCCGGCTCCTTGCGGAACATACCCTCGCCGGAGCAGGGGGCGTCCACCAGCACCCGGTCAAACCAGCCGGGCAGCGCGTCGGGCAGGCGGTCGGGCGTTTCGTTCGTCACCACCGCGTTGGTCACGCCCATGCGCTCCAGGTTCTGGCGCAGGATCTCGGCGCGGGCGGGCACGTACTCGTTGGCCAGCAAAAGCCCCTGCCCGGCCAGGGCGGCGGCCAGCTGGCTGCTTTTGCCGCCGGGGGCGGCGCACAGGTCGCACACCCGCATGCCGGGCCGCACGTCCAGCAGCGGCGCGGCGCTGGCGGCGCTGGGCTCCTGGGCGTAAAACGCCCCCGCATGGTGCCAGGGATGGCGGCCGGGGCGGAAGTCCGCCGGCGCCGCAAACGCCTGCCGGCAGAAGGGCGACGGCGCCAGCGGAATGTCCATGCCGGCGGCAAACGCTTCCGGCGCACAGCGCAGCGTGTTGACGGTGACGCCGCGGGCGGGTGCCTCCCGGATGGGGAGGGCGGGGGTCAGCAGCTCTTCAAAGCGCGCCCCCAGCAGGGCGCGTTCCCGGCGGGTGAAAAATTCCGGATAGTTGGGCAGCGGGGGCATGGCGGCTCCTTTCGGCAATGGGATGGGCGCGGGGGCAAACGGCAGGCGGCGGCGCAGGCCGCCCCGCAGAAAACAGGCTGCATAAAGCCTGGCGGCAGCGGGCAGACTATCGGCAGACCACCACCGGAGCAAAAGCGTTGTTGCGGGACCTGCGGCAGCCGTGTGCGGCAGCCAGAAACCAGGCGCCGCGCCAGGGCTGCCCTTGCGGCGGATGGTCCAGACTTCAACCAGGAAGGAGGCCCCGACCATGGCAAAGAACCAGAAGAACACCCAGAAGGCGACCAACCGTGCCGTCAACACCAAGGGCGGCATGCAGACCACCAACAAGGCGTCTGACGCCGCCGACTGCACCAACACCACCAACAGCAAGGCTGCCAACCGCGCCACCAACGGCGGCTGCGGCTGCGGCACTAAGAGCGGCGACGGCGACCGCAAGAAATAAGGGTCTGTCCCCTGTTTCTGCACGTCGATCCGCCAAAAACGCGGCCTGACCGCCCGCCGGCGGCAGGCATGCGCCGCAACAGGCAGCAGCCTGACGGCATCCCCGCCCCCGAAAGGGCGGCGCCGCAGGCTGCTGCCTGCTTTTTGGGCCGGGGGTTCAGTCTGCCGCGGGGGCGGCGGGGGCGTCCGGGTCAAAGCCCTGCCAGACCCGCTCAAACAGTTCCAGAATGCGGTCGTTGCGGCCCTGCAGGTACAAATAGCCCAGCAGGCACTCGAACCCGGTGGAAGCCCGGTATTCCTGCGCGGTGGCGTGCTTGGCCACGGTGGCCTTGCTGGCGTTTTTGCCCCGGCGCAGAACGTTTGCCTCCTCCTCGGTCAAAACCGGCTCCAGCAGGGCCAGCTCCCGGCTTTGGGCGCGGGCCGAGACATACCGGGTGGCGGCGGCGTGCAGGCGGCCTGGCTGCAGGCGGGTGGTCTCGACCAGGCGCTGGCGGACCAGCAGTTCCAGCACCGCGTCGCCCACAAAGGCCAGCGACAGCGGGCTTTGCTCCCGGATGTCGATTTTGGGCGCGGCTTCAAACAGCATATTCTCTGCCGCCTTTCTCAGTAGACATAGTCAAATTCGTACTCGCCGATCTTGATGGTGTCGTTCTCCTCGACGCCCTGGCGGACCAGCTCGTCCAGCAGGCCGGAATCGCCCAGCTGGGTCTGGAAGTACTGCAGGCTCTCGTAATCGTCCACGTTGGTGCCGGCCAGAATGCGCTCCAGCCAGGGGGCGTCCACGCTGAACTCGTGCGCGCCGGTGCAGGCGACGGTGAAGGGCCGCTTGGGCTGGCTGGCCAGATCGGGGCGGACATACTCCGCCTCATAGACCTTGACCGGCGGCAGAGCCTGCAGCCGCTGCCAGACCAGCGCGGGCAGGCCGTCGACGCCCTGGCGGGTAGCCGCCGAGATGGGCAGGAAGGTCAGGCCCCTCGCCTCGATATACTGCTTGAACTCCTCCACCTGCCCCGGCGACGCGATGTCGCACTTGTTGCCCAGCACGATCTGCGGGCGGGCGGCCAGCTCGGCCGAGAAGCCGGCCAGCTCGTGGTTGATCTGCTCAAAGTCGGCTTTGGGGTCGCGGCCCTCGCAGCCGGAAACGTCCACCACGTGCAAAAGCAGGCGGCAGCGTTCCACATGGCGCAGAAAATCATGCCCCAGGCCCACGCCCTCGGCGGCGCCTTCGATCAGGCCGGGGATGTCGGCGCAGACAAAGCTCTGCTCCGGCCCCACCCGCACCACGCCCAGCACCGGGGTCAGGGTGGTAAAGTGGTAGTTGGCGATCTTGGGTTTGGCCGCGCTGATGACGCTGATCAGGGTGGACTTGCCCACGTTGGGGAAGCCGATCAGCCCCACGTCGGCAATGACCTTCAGCTCCAGCGTCAGGTGCAGTTCCTCGCCGGGCAGGCCGGGCTTGGCAAACTTGGGGATCTGGCGGGTGGGCGTGGCAAAGTGAGAGTTGCCCCAGCCGCCGCGGCCGCCCTTTGCCACCACCACCGGCTCGTCGCCGGACAGGTCGGCCACCACCAGGCCGCTGTCGGCCTCTTTCAGCACGGTGCCGCGGGGCACGCGGATGACCAGGTCCTCGGCGTCCTTGCCCTTCTGGCGGGCACCGCGGCCGTTTTCGCCGTCGGGGGCGGTGTACTTGCGCTTGTAGCGGAAATCCATCAGGGTGGACAGGTTGTCGTCGGCCACAAAAACGATGCTGCCGCCGCGGCCGCCGTCGCCGCCGTCGGGGCCGCCGGCCGCCACGAACTTTTCGCGGTGGAAGCTGACGCAGCCGTCGCCGCCTTTGCCGCCGTGGACCCAGATGGTGGCCACATCAATAAAATTACCGGGCATGGTGTACCTCTTTCCTGTGTGGGGCAAATTGCCCGTGGATGAAAAACGCCCTGCGCGGCGCTGCAAACCGCCGCCTGCCGCGCGGGCAAAAAGATAGGGCAGGCCGTTATGGCCCGCCCCAGATGGTTTTTACTGCTTGACAGTGCAACGCTTGCGGTCGCGGCCCATGCGCTCGAAGTGAACGCGGCCGTCGATCAGCGCGAACAGCGTGTCGTCGCTGCCGATGCCGACGCCCTCACCGGGATGGATGTGGGTGCCGCGCTGACGGACCAGGATGTTGCCGGCCAGAACGTACTGACCGTCGCCGCGCTTGACGCCGAGACGCTTGGACTCAGAGTCACGGCCGTTCTTGGTGGAGCCTACGCCTTTTTTGTGTGCCATTGTGCTTTACCCTCCTTAGCCGTTGATCGCGGTGATTTCCACCTTGGTGTAGGGCTGACGGTGGCCCTTGCGGACCATGCTGCCCTTCTTGGGACGGTAGGTCAGAATGTTCAGCTTCTTGCCCTTGCCGTTCTTGACGACCTTGCCGGTCACGGTAGCGCCCTCCACAACGGGGGCGCCGACCTTGACGCTGCCCTCCTCGCCGACGGCGAGGACACGGTCGAAGGTGACTTCAGAATCAGCCTCAGCGCCCAGCTTCTCGACGAAGATGCTGTCGCCGACCTTGACGCTGTACTGCTTGCCACCGGTAACGATAACTGCGTACATGTGTAAAACCTCTTTCAAAAAGTCTCGCTGGGGCAGGCGGCGTCTGCGTACAGACACACTTTTCGCGCCCTTGCCATGCGGCTCAATTATCATAGCACAGAAAAACCGCCGCGTCAAGTTATTTTTTCCGTCAAACGGCGGGATTTTCTCCGCCTCTTGCGTCCTGCGCCGCCGCGCATTATGATAGAAAGGTCACGGGTCCCATTTTTTGCAATTTTGCAGCCTTGCGGTGCGCCGCGGCAGGCCGGGCCCGCCTGCCGGCTGCGGGGAGGTTTTTCATGGAAACATCCAAAAAGGCCGGGGCGCGCAGCCTGACCGCAGGCCCCATCACCGGCACGCTTTTGCGGTTTGCGGTGCCGATGATCCTGGGCGACCTGCTGCAGCAGATGTACAATGTGGCTGACACCCTGATCGTCGGCCAGTTTGTGGGCGCCGACGCGCTGGCGGCGGTGGGGTCGGCCTACACGCTGATGACCTTTCTCACCTCCATCCTGCTGGGCCTGTCGATGGGCGCAGGGGTGGCGGTGTCCATCTCCTTCGGCCGGCACGACGCCGACCGCATGCGCAGCGAGGTGTTTTTGTCCTTTGTCATGATCGCCGCCGTGGCGGCCGTCATCAACATCGGGGTGTTTGCGGGCATTGACCCCATCCTCTCGCTGCTGCAGGTGCCGCCGGAAGTGTGGGACCTGATGCGGGAATACCTGTGGGCCATCTTTTTTGGAATTGGCGGTACCTTTTTGTACAATTACTACGCCTCGATGCTGCGGGCAGTGGGGGACTCGGTGCGGCCGCTGTTCTTTTTGGGCTTTGCGGCGGCGCTCAACGTCGTGCTGGACCTGGCCTTTGTGCTGGGGCTGAACGCCGGCGTGGCGGGTGCGGCCTGGGCCACCGTCATCTCCCAGTGGCTATCCGGCATCGGCCTGTGCATCTACGCTCTGGCCACCCGCCCCGACCTGCGCCTGCGCCGGCAGGACCTGCGCTGGGACGGCGCGCGGGCGGGCCATGTGTTCAGGCTGGCCTTTATCACCGGGGCGCAGCAGTCCATTATGAACTTTGGCATTTTGATGGTGCAGGGGCGGGTCAACAGCTTTGGCCCGGCGGTCATGGCTGCCTTTGCGGCGGCGGTCAAGATCGACAGCTTTGCTTATATGCCGGTGCAGGATTTCGGCAACGCCTACTCCACCTTTATCGCCCAGAACTACGGCGCGGGGCAGGGCGGCCGCATCCGCCGCGGCACCCGCAGCGCCATCCTGACCAGCATGCTGTTCGGCGCGGCCATCAGCGCGGCGGTGTTTGTGCTGGCCCGGCCGCTGATGCTGATCTTTGTGCAGCCCACCGAGACCGAGGTCCTGGCCATCGGCGTGCAGTACCTGCGCATCGAGGGCGCTTTCTACTGCCTGATCGGCCTGTTGTTCCTGCTGTACGGTTTCTACCGCGCCATCGAGCGCCCCGGTATGTCGGTGGTGCTCACCGTTATCTCGCTGGGGCTGCGGGTGGCGCTGGCCTATGGGCTGTCGTCCATCCCGGCGCTGGGCGTGGTGGGCATCTGGGTATCCATCCCCATCGGCTGGGCCATTGCCGACCTGGTGGGCTGCGTGCCGCTGGCTGGTTTTCTGCGCCGGCTGAAGCAGGCCCCGGCCAATCCGAAACAATAAGCGCAGGCCCTGCCGAGGAGCAGTTCCGGCAGGGTCATTTTTGCACAAAATGTCCACAAATGTTATATTTTGGGTAAAGACAAACAGGAAACAGCATGATATAATATTAATTTAGCTTTGAGAGAAGGCAGGAGTCTTTCTCTTTGAGCAGAACGGAGCTTTTTCAAAACGCATGAATTGATACAGGAAGGGAGATATACCGTGAGGATCGGCATCCCCCGCGCGCTGTACTACTACCGTTACGGCGCGCTTTGGAAAACCTTCTTCTCATCGCTGGGCTGCGAGGTCGTCGTCAGCCCCCGGACCGACCGTGCCATCCTGAACAAGGGCACCCACTACGCCATCGACGAGAGCTGCCTTTCGGCCAAGATCTACCTGGGGCATGTGGCCTGGCTGCTGGACAAGTGCGATTTTGTGTTTGTGCCCCGCATGGCCGACATGGGCCGCGACAAAGAGTTCTGCCTGAAATTCCGCGCCCTGCCCGACGTGGTGTACAACACCTTCCGCAGCGAGGGCGTGCGCCTGGTGACCTGCGACATCGCGGTGCGCCGCGGCGACAGCGAGATGGAAGCCTTTGCCAAGCTGGGCAAAAAGCTGGGGTTCAAAAAGCAGCAGACCTTCAACGCCTATCTGCTGGCCAAGCAGGCCGAACAGCAGGCGGCGGCCGAAAACGCCCGCAAGCTGGACGCCGCGCTGGCCCGGCCGGAATTGAAGGTGCTGGTCTGCGGCCACGCCTACAACATCTACGACCGCTACATCGGCAGGCCGGTGGTGGATGCCATCGAGGCAAACCATGCCATTGCCATCCCCGCCGACTGGGTGGACCGGGACGCCGCCTGGCAGGCCGGCTGCGAGCTGACCGACACCATGCCCTGGATGGTCAACCGGGAGCTGGCCGGCGCCGCCGTGCAGCTGCACGACAAGGTGGACGGCATCGTGCTGCTGTCCAGTTTTTCCTGCGGGCCGGACTCGATGACCGACGAGATCCTGACCCGGCGGCTGAAAAACATCCCCATCCTGTCCATGACGCTGGACGGGCAGGACGCCACCGCCGGCATGGAGACCCGCATCGAGAGCTTTATCGACATCCTGCATCTGAGAAAGGACGGTACGGTATGCCTGTGACCAATGTACAAGCGCCGCTGCCCCGCGATGCAAAGATCACCTTCCCGCAGTTTGCCAGCTACGGCATCGCCATGGAGCACCTGATCCAAAAGGGCCTGGGCATGACCTTTGTCATGCCGCCGCGGATGACCCGCCGCACGCTGGAGGTGGGCGCCCGCTACTCGCCCGACTCGGTCTGCGCGCCCTTCAAGCTGAACCTGGGGTGCTTTCTTGAGTGCATCGAGCTGGGGGCCGACACGCTGATCCAGACCGGCGGCACCTGCCGCCTAGGCTATTACGGCGAGCTGCACGAGCAGCTGCTGCGGGACCTGGGCAAGGACATCCGCTTTATCAACTTTGCCGCCTGCGATTTCAGCGATCCCAAAACCTTTGTGGACGAGTTCCGCCAGCTCAAGCCCGACCTGGACATGAAACGCTTTACCACCGCGGCGCTGGAAACGGTGCGCATGGTCAACGCCATCGACGAGATCGACGCCATGGTGCGCCGCCGCATCGGCTTTGCCGGCGACCCGCGCCTGCTGGAAAACATCCGCACCTCCTGGCTGGAGCAGCTGCGCAAGGCCGACACCATCCGGGATATCGGCCGCCTGCGCAAGGCCACCATCAAAGCCATCGAGGCGCAGCAGATCGACATGCCCAAACACCCCATCCGCGTGGGCGTGGTGGGGGAGTTCTTTACCGTCATGGACCCCTTTTCCAACCACGACATCGAGCGCGAGCTGGCCCGCATGGGGGTGCTGGTGGACCGGTGGATGGACATTTCCAACTGCCTGTACCACTACCGCAGCCGCAAGATGCTGCCCCGCATCAAGGACTATGCCCACTACGACATGGGCGCCACCGCCATGGGCACCATCGACGCGGCGCTGCACTACGCCAAATCCGGCTTTGACGGCATCATCCACGTCAAGTCGTCCGGCTGCACGCCGGAGATCGACGCCATCCCGGCGCTGCAGAACATCAGCGCCGACTACCATATCCCCATCCTGTACCTCAGCTTTGACACGCAGACCAGCGAGACCGGCCTGAACACCCGGCTGGAGGCCTTTTACGACATGATCTCGATGCGCAAGCAGCAGCGCAGGTAAAAGCGGACGACATCACCCAAGACACGCAAAAAGAGGGAACTGCAAACCATGGAAAAAGCATATCTGGGCGTTGACATCGGCTCCATCTCGACCAAGGGCGTGGTGCTCGACGCAGACAATAACATTCTGGCCAGCGACTACCTGTGGACCGAGGGCGACCCCATCGGCGCCACCAAGCGGCTGGCAAAATCGCTGGAAAGCCAGCTGGACGCCGGCAGATACCAGATCGTGGCCGCCGGCACCACCGGCAGCGCCCGCAAGCTGGTGGGCACCATGCTGGGCGCCGTGGTGGTCAAAAACGAGATCACCGCCCATGCGGTGGGCACCACCACGCTGTACCCCGACGTGCGCACCATCTTTGAGATCGGCGGCCAGGACTCCAAGATCATCCTGATCGAGAACGGCGTGGTGGTGGACTACGCCATGAACACGCTGTGCGCCGCCGGCACCGGCAGCTTTTTGTCCAGCCAGGCCCGCCGCCTGGGCGTGGAGGTGGAAGAATTTGGCGAGATCGCGCTGCAAAGCAAGAATCCCGCCGCCATCGCCGCCCGCTGCACCGTCTTTGCCGAGAGCGACTTGGTCCACAAGGCGCAGATCGGCTATTCCAAGACCGACATCATCGCGGGGCTGTGCCGCGCTGTCGTCGTCAATTACCTGAACAACGTGGGCAAGGGCAAAAAGATCGTGGGGCCCATCGTGTTCCAGGGCGGCGTGTCCAAAAACGCCGGCGTCCGCGCCGCGTTTGAGAAGGAGACCGGCCTGCCGGTCACCGTGGACCCCAACGGCCACCTGATGGGCGCGTTCGGCGTGGCGATCCTGGCGCGCCGCAGCGGTCAGGAGGCGCCTTTCAACGCCGACGTGGCGGATATGGAGTTCGTCACCCGCGCCAGCAACTGCGGCCAGTGCGCCAACAACTGCGAGCGCATTCTGGTCTACCGGGACGGCAAGCTGATCGACGCCTGGGGCAACCGCTGCGAGCGCGGCGCCATCAAGGTGAAATAAGGCGGAATAGGACGGCCTGCCGTCACTGGAATGCCCGATAACATCCAAACAGACGAACTGCCCCCGCGGCTGCTGCATTCTGCAGGCCGCGGGGGCAGATTTGTGTGTGGTTTTTTTGCCCGGCCGGGGTCGTTACTCCCACAAGGCGGTCAGCACATGCTCGCCGGTCATGGTGACGGTGGTGTCTTCTGTAATGATCTGGCCGCTGTACATCCAGCCGGCAAAGACAGCGCCTTCTTTTTCCGGGACGGGCAGCGCGCCATAGGCCTGGCCGTAGGTCACGGTGATGGGGTCAACCTCGCTCCGGCCGTCTACTGTGCCGCCGTCCAGGTCAAACCGGACCGGGAAGGAGGCGGGCTCCCACACGGCATACAGCGTGAAATCGCCCTCCACCTGGTAGGAATCAAAATCCCACAGGTTGACCTCCGGGTCAGGGGTCGTGCTCCAGCCCACCAGGTTGTAACCGGGACGCAGCGGCGCTTCCGGCTCGGTGACCAGCTCGCCGTGCAGCACGGTCTGCGCCGGCACGGTAATGTCATCCACACCGGTATTAAAGGTGATGCTGAAACCATTGTGGGCGGCGCCCCAGATGGTCAGCACCACGGCGGCAACAATCATGGCGGCGATGATGCCGTCCAAAATCCGGATGGGTACATCCTTGCTGCCGTAAATGCCGCGGCCGAACCACCGCTTTTTGATCATGGGGTTCTCGGCCGGAGGCGCTTCATCCTGGCTGGCCGGGGAGCTTCCCTCCGCTGCGGACAGCGCTGCAACACCGTCCGGGAAGTCCCCGCGGGACGGGGCGCTTTCCGCCGGGGCGGCGGGGGCAAGGTCGTTGTTCTTTTCGGGTGTATCGTTCATAATGTCCTTTGGGTGTTTGAGGGATTACTTCTTGACCAGGTACTTGCGCATATCGATGGAGCAGGCGATCAGGATGATCAGGCCCTTGATGATGTACTGGGTGTTGCCGCTGATGGACAGCATGGTCAGCGCGGCAAAAATGATGCGCAGGATAAAGACGCCCAGCACGATGCCGCTGATTTTGCCGGTGCCGCCGACGAACGAAACGCCGCCGATGACGCAGGCCGCGATGGCATCAGACTCGTAGTTCAGGCCGGTGTTGGCGGTGTTGGATGCGATACGGGCAGACTCGATAAAACCTTCGATGCCGTACATGCAGCCGGCCAGCGTGTGCACCAGCATGGTGGTCATAAAAACATTGACGCCGGAGACGTTGGCGGCTTCCGGGTTGGAGCCGACGGCAAACATATTTTTGCCAAAGGTGGTCTTGTTCCACACGAACCACATGATCGCCACCAGAATCACGGCGTACAATACATACCAGGGTACGGCAACGCTCTGGCCGTTGCCGGTGGGAATGCGGAACATGGTGCCGGTGATAAAGTTGCGGTAGGTATCGCTCAGGCCGGAAAGCGGCTGGCCGTTGTTGCCGTTGAGCATATAGAATTCCAGCAACAGGCCGTAGACGATCAGTTGCGTGGCCAGCGTGACGATAAAGGGATGCAGGCTGAACTTGGCAACAAAGAAGCCGTTGACCAGGCCGATAATGCCGCCCACCAGAATGACAGCCAGCAGCACCACGGGAATGGGAATTTCGGGCAAGGTGTCAAACATTTTGTTGGCCCAGTCGGACGCCTGAAGCAGTGCGGCCGAGATGGCGGCGGTCAGGCCGACGACGCGGCCGGCCGAAAGGTCGGTGCCGGTCAGGACGATACAGCCGGCGATGCCCAGCGCAGTAGGCAGCGAGGAAGCCGCCAGGCTGACGATGTTGACCAGCGAGCTGGGCAACAGAAAGTTGGGATTTTGTACGGCAGTAAAGACGACAAAGATGATCAGCAGAATGTAGATGGCGTTGTTCAGCAGGGTATCAACGACCTTGCTGCGCTTGTCCCTGGCGTCCATCGCTTTGAATTCTGCCATGCCCTGTTTCAAATTGGCGATTGCCTTCATGGATGGTTCCTCCCTGTTATACGTATTTTGCAGCCAGTGTCATAATCTCTTCCTGGGTGGTGCTGCGGGCATCCACCTCGCCGGCCAGGCGTCCGCCCGACATGACCAGGATGCGGTCGCACACGCCCAACAGTTCGGGCATTTCGGAAGAAACCATCAGCACGGTTTTGCCGCGATTGGCCAGGTCGATGATCAGCTGATAGATCTCGTACTTGGCACCGACGTCGATACCGCGCGTGGGTTCATCCAGCAGCAGCACGTTGGGGTCGGTCAACAGCCAGCGGCCCAGGATGACCTTTTGCTGGTTGCCGCCGGACAGGCTGCGGATCTTGGTTTCCTGGCTGGGGGTCTTGATCCGCATGGTGTCAATGGACCACTGGGTATCCTTCCTCATGCTGGCGTTGCTCAGCATAATGCCGCCGCGCAGGTGTTTTTTCAGGCTGGAAATAACGGTATTTTCACGGATGTTCAAAATGCCAAAGATACCTGTGGCACGGCGTTCCTCGGTCAGCATGGCAAATCCGTTTTTGATGCTCTCGCGGGAATTGCGGTTGCGGCAGACCTTGCCGTCCAGCTTGACCGTGCCGGACTTCCGGGTGGCGACGCCGAAAATGTTCTCCAAAGTTTCGGTACGGCCGGAACCATCCAGGCCGGCCAGGCCGACAATCTCGCCGCGGCGTGCGGTAAAGGAGACATCCTTTAACATCGAATACTTGGCGGTCAAATGCTCGACCTCCAGGTAGACGTCGCCGGGCTTGTTGGTTTTGGGCGGGAACTGGTTGCTCAGCTCGCGGCCTACCATCAGCTTGATAATCGTCGGGGTGTCCAGCTCCCTGGCAGGGCGGGTGGCCACCCAGGTGCCGTCGCGCATGACGGTGACATCGTCGCTGATGCGCAGGATCTCGGCCATCTTGTGGCTGATGTAAATGATGCCCACGCCGTGGTCGCGCAGCATGTTGATAATGCGGAACAGATGCTCAACTTCCTCCTCTGTCAGCGAGGAGGTGGGCTCGTCAAAGACGATGATCTTGGAATTGTACGAAACTGCCTTGGCAATTTCCACCATCTGCCGCTGGGATACCGGCAGGGTGCTCATGATGCGGCGGGGGTCAACGTCAATCTCCAGCTCTTTGAAGATGCGGACGGTGTCCTCGTACATTTTGCGCTCGTTGACCATGACGCCGCCGATCAGCGGGTAGCGGCCCAGCCAAAGGTTGTCCATAACACTGCGTTTCAGCGCCTGGTTCAGCTCCTGGTGCACCATGGCAACGCCGTTTTCCAGCGCCTCCTTGCTGTTTTTGAAGTTGACCTCGCGGCCTTCCAGCAGGATGCTGCCTTCATCCTTGGAATAAATGCCAAAAAGGCATTTCATCAGTGTGGACTTGCCAGCGCCGTTCTCGCCCATCAGGGCATGGACGGTGCCCTTGCGGACGGTCAGCGAGACCCGGTCCAGTGCCTTGACGCCGGGGAAGGATTTGGAGATGTCTTTCATTTGCAGCAAAACCTCTTCGCCCATGCATAGCCCTCCTTTTTCTCAGATTTGAAGCGGAAGGTCCTGCCGCCGCGGACCGGGGCAGGACTGCACCGCCTTTACCAAAAAGGGCGGCTGCTGCGCTACACAGCAGCCGCCCCGGTTACATTGTTTCAGCGTGCGGAGTTATTTGGTTTTGATCAGCCGGTGTACTCCTGGTAAGGAATGAAGATCTTGTTGTCCAGGCTGTTGGCGGTATCCTTGGTGTAGGAATCGGTGTTGGCCAGCAGATCCTCGCCGTTCATCACGTTGGTGGCCAGCAGGGCAATGCACTCGGCCATGCCTTCGGCATCCTGCTTGATCGTGCCGGTCATCGTGCCGTTGGCAATCAGCTGCTGGGCGGAATCGGTGGCGTCAACGCCGAACACGGGGATGGTGGTGGTGCCTTCGCCGTTGTTGTAGCCGGCAGCCTGCAGGGCAGTGATGCAGCCCTCGGCCATGTTATCGTTGTTGCAGATGATGAGCTCGATCATATTGCCGTTGGCCTCGCTGTAAGAAGCCAGGTTGGTCTGCATATACTCCATAGCGGCCGAGGCGCTCCATGCACCGGTCATATCCAGCTGGTACTTGTTCTCGTTGGTGGAGTCAAAGTAGACCAGTTCGGGGTAACCGTTCTCGGTCAGGATAGCGTTGGCATCTTCGACGGAGTACTGGGTGCGGTAGATGGCCTCGACGTTGGAAGCGTCGCCCATGAACATGGCGTAGGAGATCTCGCCGTCGCCGTTCAGGTCAACCGCATCGTAATTCTCGATCAGGTAGTTGCCGATCATCTCGCCCTGCATGTGGCCGGCCTCAGGGGCGTCGGTGCCGACAAAGGCGATGTTGGAGCGGGTGCCCAGCACGGCGCCTGCATTGTCGTCCTCCTCAACGGCGCGGTTGAAGAAGATGACGGGGATGCCGGCGGCCTCGGCCTTGTCGCAGATAGAGTTTGCGGTGTCGGAGGAGCCGGAGGTGACCATGTTGACGATCAGCAGGTCGGTGCCGTTGGCGATGGCGGTGTCGATGTACTCGTTCTGGGTGGTCTGGCTGTTGTTGGAGTCGTAGTCGGTGTAGGTGATGCCGGCTGCGGTCAGGTCGGCGTCCAAGGCGGTACGCACGCTGGAAATGTAGGTGTCCGAATACGCATAGTACAGGACCGTGACATCAAAATCACCGGAAGAGGTGGAGGCGGCTTCGCTGCCGTCGCCGGTCTCCGAGGTGTCGGCAGAGTTGGAACTGTCCGCCGCGGCGGAGCTGCTCTCCGAGGTGGTGCTGCCGGTGCAGGCGGCCAGGCTCAGGGCCATGGCGGCTGCCAGGGTCAGTGCAAGTGCTTTTCTCATATGTGTTCCCTCCTGTGTGCGGCGGCAGGACCCGTCCTCGCGCCGAAGGGAAGTTCCCTTCGGCGCAGCAGGCGCGCCTGCTACGCACAATGATGAAGTATGGTCGGGACAGCAGCACGGCGGCTGCCGGCCGGCAGCGCCCGCTGTCCCTCATCGTATATTATGCTACCGGAAAACTCGTGTAAAAACAAGGTGAAATTTCACCGAAAGATGGGCAAATTTTTATCCAAACCAGACAATTCGACGAAATATTACCGATTTCTTTTGTGCAGTTCGTCAGCAAAAAGGCTATTCGAAGGCAAAAAGGGCCTTCTGGCTGTCCATTGTAAACATATTGTCACGATCCACGATCCGGGTCGAGGTATCCACCGTAGCCTCCACGCTTCCCCCCTGCCCGCTGAGCAGCCGGTAGGCGCTTTCCACCCCCAGGTACCCCATGGCGTAGGGGTTCTGCACGATCAGCGCGTCCACCGTGCCGGTCTGCAGCCCGTCGATGGTGGCCACGTTGGAATCGAACCCCACCAGGAACACATCCTCCGCCAGGCCCATGTCCTCCACGGCGTCGGCCGCGCCCACGCTGGTAGGCTCGTTGAAGGCAAGCAGCACGTTGATCTCCGGGTGTTCCGCCAGCATGGCGGCGGCGTCCGTCTGTGCACGGGCCGCCTCGGCCAGCGTGTTGATGACGGCGACCACCCGGGCGCGGCCGCTTTCCTCAAAGGCGTCCACCGCGCCCCGCTCCCGTTCCTGGCCGTTGGCGCTGCTGACGTCGTAGTTGACGATCCCCACATTCAGCTCGCCTTCCACGCCGTCCAGGGCCGCCCGGGCGGCCATCTGCCCCGCGGCGTAGTTGTCGGTGCCGATATAGGTGCGCACCGCGCCGGAATCCACGTTGCTGTCGATGGCCACCACCGCAACGCCCGCATCGGCCGCCGCGTCTATGGCCGAGGCGTTGTTCTCAAAGTCGATGGCGGAAAACACCAGCGCTTCGGCGCCGTCCTCCACCGCGTCGGCCACCATCCGGTTCTGCGTCTCGTAGTCCTCCTCCGTCGCGGGGCCGGTGATGGACAGGGCGATGTTGTACTCCGTTGCGGCGGCCTCCGCCCCGGCAAACACCGAAAGCCAGAACTCTGTCTGCGTCGACTTTGCCACGATGGCCACCCGGTGCCGGGTGCCGGCCGGCGCGGCCGACGAGCAGGCGCACAGGCAGACGGCAAGGCAGGCACAGGCCAGCGCCGCGAACTTATTTCGTCTCATAGCCGCCCTCCCCAGTCACTTTGGGCATGCGGATCTCCACGCAGGTGCCTTCGTCGGGCACGCTGTGGATGCGCAGGCCGTACTCTTTGCCAAAATAGATCTGCAGCCGGTCGTTGACGTTGCGGATGCCGATACCGGTCCGGTCGCCCGGCTCCCGGTGCAGGATGGCGTCCGCCTGCTCGGCGCTCATCCCCACGCCGTCGTCCGTGACGCGGAACACGATGTCGTCGCCTTCGGGGCGCACCTGCACCTCGATGTGCCCCTCCTCCACCATCAAGTCCAGGCCGTGGTTGATGGCGTTTTCGATGATGGGCTGCAGGGTGATCTTGTTGCACAGGTACTCCCGGCAGCCGGGATCCACGTCAAAATGGTAGGTGAACCGGTTTTTGTACCGGTATTTCTGGATCTGCAGGTAGCTTTCGGCATGTTCGATCTCCTTGCGGATGGGGATCAGCTCGTGCCCTTTGCTGATGCTGATGCGGAACAGCCGCGCCAGCGCATGCACCATGCGGACGGCGTCGGCGTTCTGCCCCTGTTCGCACATCCAGGCGATGGAATCCAGCGTGTTGTAAAGGAAATGGGGGTTGATCTGCGCCTGCAGGGCCTTCAGCTCGGTCTTGCGCAGGTTGATCTCCTCCTCGCGCACGGTGGTCATCAGCTGCTGGATGCGCACCACCATGTGGCCGAAGGAATCCGACAGTTCCCGCACCTCCCGTGTGCCGCCCACCGGGCGGTAGGTGAAATGGTCGGCGTCCTGCTCAAAGCTGCCCATGGCGTCGGCCAGGCCGCGCAGCGGCCGGCTCAGCAGGCGGCTGAGCAGCCAGCTGGTCAGCACCGCCGCCGCCAGCACCACAACGGACAGCAGGACCGAAAGATGGACCATATCGCTCACGTTCCGGTCCACCAGCTCGTCCACGTAGCTGACGCCCACAACGCGCCAGCCGCTGTCCCCCACGCTGTTGACGCAGGTGATGACGGTGTCGTCGTCGTACACGCCGTCGGCCATGTCGGCCAGGGCGGCGGTGTCCTCGTCCTTTAAGCCGGAATAGATCAGCTGCTGCTGCGGGTGGTACACCAGGTTGCCGTCCCCGTCGATCAGGAAACAGTAGCCCCGGGTGCCGATGCCCACGTTGTTGATGTAGCTGGACAGGCTGGAAAAACTCAGGTCCAGCGAGACCCAGGCCGGGCCGCCGCTGCCGTCCAGCCGGGCCGTCATGGTGACCACCCAGGGATAGTAGCCGTCAAAGATGCTTTCCACATGGGGCGCCGACATAAAGCTGTCCACCCCTTCGGCAGCCTGTTCCCGGTCAAAGGAAAGGTTCTGGACGATGGCGTCTTTCGGCTCGTGGCCGATGGCCCAGCAGTCCTGCAGGCTGCCGGCCTCGTCGTAGCTGGTCACCGCGACCACATCCGGGCGGAAATGCAAAAACGCCTGCAGCAGCTCGTTCCTTTTGTCCGGTTCCTCGTCCAGCGAGCCGATGACGCTCTGCATGGCCTGGTCCATGTCCTCCAGGTAGCCGGCCACCGTGTTGGACACCTGCGACACCGCCTGCGAGCTGCTGGTGCGGGCGTTCTGCACCACGGCGCTGCGGTAGCGGTCCAAAAACAGCGCGATGCACAGCAGCAGGATGACCGCCACCACCCCCACCACCATCGACACCAGGATGGTGGTGATGCGCAGCCCGGTGCCGGCGGGGCGGCGGCTCACGTCTGGTCCTCCGCCGGGCCGGCATGGATGCGGCGGCGCAGCGCGTTGGGGGACTCGCCGCAGTATTTTTTAAAGCAGTAGCTGAAATAATGCTGGTCGGTGTAGCCGCAGCGGGCGGCCACCTCCTGGATGCGCAGGTCGGTGGTCTGCAGCAGCTGGCGCGCCGCTTCCATCCGCTTGCCGATCAGGATATTGATAAAGGTCTCGCCCGCATACTTTTTGATGCAGGCGCTCAGGTGGTTGGGGCTTACGTCCAGCATGCCGCTCAGCGACACAAGCGAAAGGTCCGCTTCCATATAATGCTTGTCGATGGCCTCCAGCGCGCGCTGGCACAGCCCGCTGCCGCCCTTTACGGCCGGCATCAGGTCGCCGACGAACTGGACGCCGCTCTCGGCCGGGTCGACCTGGCGCAGCGCCTCCATCGCCTCGCGGTAGGCGGCGTGCAGGCCGGTCAGCTCCGGCGCGGCGCGGCTGACGCCGATGCGGCAGCCGCAGCCCAGCACCCGCGCCGCCATCTGGGCGATCTCGTCGGCCAGGATGTGCAGGTACTCGGCAAAATCCGACCGGTTGCCCAGCAGGACCGACACCACCCGGCCGCCCGAAAAGAAGCTGACGCTGCGCAGGTACTTGGCCGCCAGCCGGTCCACGGACGCGGTGAAGGACGGCGCCGTGCAGACCGCGCCGTCGCTGTTGTGCAGCGTCAGCGCCATGACTGTGTAAAAGGGCTTGTCGTCGGCGCCGCGCAGCAGCCCGCACTCGACGGCGCGCGCCTCGCACTGCGGGTCGGGCGCGGCGTACTCGTCCAGGACCAGCGGCATCAGGAACACGGCGCAGCGGTCCTGCTGGACCGGCTGTTTCTCCGCTTCCTGGCGGAAAAGCGCAAACTTGGCGTCGATCTTCTGCCGGATCACCCGCAGTTCGGCCGCGATGCCGTCAATGGTCAGCGGCTTGAGCATGTAGCTGATGATGTTGTACTGGATGGCCTGCTGGGCGTACTCAAAATCGTCGTAGCCGGTCAGGAAAGCGATGTTCATGGCGGGGCGGACCTCCCGCACCTGACGCGCCAGCTCGATGCCGGAGATAAACGGCATGCGTATATCGGTCAGCAGCAAGTCCGGCTCCAGCTTTTCCACCAGCTGCAGCGCGTCCAGCCCGTTGCTGGCGCTGCCCGCCAGCCGGAAGCCCAGTTCCTCCCAGGGCACCATGGTGCAGACGGCTTCGCGCAGTACGTCCTCATCGTCCGCCACCACCACTGTATATAAGGTTTTGGCCGCCATGGGCCTTCCTCCTTTCGCCGGCCGCCCCGCGCCGAGGGGCCGGCCCGAATGTTCCCGCACCGTTTTTCCGTGCGGGGATGCGCGGCGGTCAGCCTTTTTTGTCCGCCGGCCGGCGCATGACAAAGTTGGTCAGCAGCACGCCGTGCCGTTCCACCTGCTGGGCCCGGACGACCCGGTATCCGCGCGCCTCAAAAAAGGGCCGCGCCGTGATGGAGGAGTGGGTGGTGTACGGCCCGGGCACGGCGGCTTCCAGCGCGCCGCACAGCGCCGACGCAACGCCCCGGCGCTGATACCCGCTGTGCACATACAGCCGGTCCAGATAGCCGGAGCCGTCCATGTCGGCGAAGCCGACCAGGCGGCCGTCCTCCTCCGCCACCAGCGTCAGGTGCTGCCGGAAAGACGCGTCCCAGACTTCCAGGTCAACCCGGCCGTCCGCCCAGGCGTCCAGCTGCGCCGGGGTATAATCGCGGGCGTTGACAGTGTGGACGGTATCGTAAAACAATGCGGCCATCCCGGCGCAATCCTCGGGACGGTAAGGGCGAAGCTGCATGGCTGTCTCCTTCCGGCGGGGCGCAGCCCGGCACCCTGCCTGTGTTTTTCCCCTGCCCGGCAGGGGCGGGCGCACGGCGTGCGCGCCTGTCTGTTTTTGAGTATAGCAAGCCCCGGCGCAAAAGGCAAATCCGGGCGGAAAGTTTTGTGCCGACGACGAATACAGATACACAAAAGCGGAAACTGCATCTTGTGTGCCGGCCGTTTGTGCGGTACAATAGTAGAAACTGCGCCCCTGCCTGCCGGCGGGCGCAGCCCCTGCGCACCGGCCGGCACAGCATGTCCTGCGCCGCCTGCGCCCTGCCTACGGCCCCGCCCGGCGCGGGTCCCGCCGCAACAAACACAGAACCTTTTGGAGATGAATGTATGGGTAAATATTTTGGCACCGACGGCTTCCGCGGGGAGGCCAACGTCAACCTGACCGCCGACCACGCCTACAAAGTCGGCCGGTTCCTGGGCTGGTATTATAATGAAAAGCGCAAACGCGCGGCGGCGGAGGGCCTGGCCACCCAGGAAGGCCCGGCCCGCATCGTCATCGGCAAGGACACCCGGCGTTCCAGCTATATGTTCGAGTACAGCCTGGTGGGCGGTCTGGTGGCTTCCGGCGCGGACGCCTACCTGCTGCACGTCACCACCACCCCCAGCGTGGCTTACATCGCCCGGGTGGACAGCTTTGACTGCGGCATCATGATCTCGGCGTCCCACAACCCCTACTATGACAACGGCATCAAGCTGATCAACGGCCAGGGCGAAAAGATGGACGAGGAGACCATCGCCCTGGTGGAAGCCTACCTGGACGGCGAGCTGGAGGTGTTCGGCCGGAAATGGCCGGAGCTGCCCTTTGCCCACAAGGACAAGATCGGCTGCACGGTGGACTATATCTCCGGCCGCAACCGGTATATCGGCTACCTGATCTCGCTCGGCATGTACAGCTTCCGGGGCGTGAAGGTCGGCCTGGACTGCGCCAACGGCTCCAGCTGGAACATCGCCAAGGCGGTGTTTGACGCGCTGGGCGCCACCACCTACGTCATCAACGCCGAGCCAAACGGCCTGAACATCAACAAAAACGCCGGCTCCACCCACATCGAGGGCCTGCAGAAGTTCGTGGTGGAGAAGGGGCTGGACGTGGGCTTTGCCTACGACGGCGACGCCGACCGGTGCCTGTGCGTGGACGAGAAGGGCAACGTGGTTACCGGCGACCACATCCTGTATATCTACGGCCGCTATATGAAGGAGCGGGGCAAGCTGGTCACCAACACGGTGGTCACCACCGTCATGTCCAACTTTGGGCTGTACAAGGCCTTTGACGAGCTGGGCGTCGACTACGCCAAGACCGCCGTGGGCGACAAGTACGTGTACGAATATATGCAGCAGCACGGCAGCCGCATCGGCGGCGAGCAGTCCGGCCACATCATCTTCTCCAAGTATGCGTCCACCGGCGACGGCATCCTGACCAGCCTGAAGCTGATGGAGGTCATGATGGCCCGCAAGAAGCCGATGAGCGAGCTGGCCGCCCCGCTCAAGATCTACCCCCAGGTGCTCAAGAACGTCAAGGTCACCGACAAAGCCGCCGCCCAGGCCGACGCCGATGTACAGGCCGCGGTGGCGAAAGTCGCCGAAGCCCTCGGCGATACCGGCCGCATCCTCGTGCGGGAATCCGGCACCGAGCCG
>DWVD01000009.1 GCA_019120395.1 Candidatus Gemmiger faecigallinarum | reverse complement strand
TGTTCACGCTGGTCAATTCCTTCTCCACCGGCACGGCGTACAGCCTGCTGCCGCAGCAGTGGTCGCTGGCCGGCTGGTTCGAGGTGTTCATCCGCCGCCCGCACTACCTTGTCAAGTTCTGGAACTCGCTGTTTTTGAGCGCGGCCATCGTGGCCGGGCAGACGCTGGTGTCAAGTCTGGCCGGGTATGCCTTCTCCAAATTCCGCTTCCCCGGGCGGGAGATACTGTTCTTTATCGTCATCATCGTCATGATGATGCCCTACCAGGTGACGCTGGTCTCCAACTACTTTGTCATCCGCGAGCTGGGGCTGATGGGTTCCTGGGCCGCGCTGATCATCCCGTCCATCTTCTCGCCCTTCGGCGTGTTTCTGCTGCGGCAGGTGTTCGACACCTGCCCGGACGACCTGCTCGACGCCGCGCGGATCGACGGGGCCGGCAACCTGACGATCCTGTTCCGCATCCTGCTGCCGCGCAGCCGGGCGGGGGTCGTCTCGCTGGTCATTCTGACCTTTGTGGACGCCTGGAATATGGTGGAGCAGCCGCTCGTCTACCTGGACAGCTCCTACGACTACCCGCTGTCGGTTTTCCTGTCCCAGATGAACGGGCAGGACGTGGGCGTGCTGTGCGTCTGCGGCATTTTGGCCGCACTGCCGGTACTGCTGTTGTTCCTGTATTATGACCAGGATCTGGCTGACGGGATTTCCTTGTCCCAAATTCACTGAGGTGTATCAAAGGGGGCTTTGTATGAATCGCAAACGAATCTTGCGGTGGGTGGCGGCGGCCTGCCTGCTGGTGCTAGCCGTGTGTACGGCGGTCTCGTACTTTGTGTATGACGCCCTGCTGCCGCGGGTGGAGGTCTACGACTTCCTTGTGCGGGACACCCCCGACCCCACCGATTACGGCGCGGAATGGTGGGTGCCGGAATCCTGCATCCAGAGCCGGGACGAAAACGGCCGGGTGACCATCTACCGCGTCCGCTCCCGCGACGGCATCTTCGGCATCGAGTACTTTGTCGAGGCCATCGACGGCGAGATCCTCCGCGAAGCCGACGGCGAGGTCGAACTGGACGCCCCGGCGATGGACACCGGAGAAAAACTCGTGCTGACCACCGACAAACCGCTGCAATCCGGCACCGTCGTGTCCATCCTCAACCCGGAGGTCTGGCAGGAATGATCTGCGCGGACGGCAAGGCCGCCCGCCCCACCCCTGCGCGCAGCGCAGGCAGAACGACCGGGAAGCGGCCGCCGTACCTTCCGGCGGCCGTTTGCCATGTCCCGCATTTTACCGCCGGGGCGCTGCGCGGAAAAAGCCTGCCCGCCAAAAGCAAACAGCCGGGAGCCTGTACGTCCGTACGCTCCCGGCTGTTTGTTTTTTGCTTTTTTGGTTCAGGGCTCCGTCTGCGCCCGGCGGCCGGCGCAGGATAGGGCAAAGTGTTCGCGGATGGCGCCCAGCGCCGGGGCATGGCAGAAGGAATAGGCGCTGTCGTGGGCGGCGTCCAGCGGCCAGTCCCACAGGGCGGCGCCGCCGAACCAGGGGCGGCCCTGCACCGCGGCAAACAGCGCCCGGTACCAGCGGTCCTGCTCGCCGTCGTCCGGCTCGCCCGCAAGCGTCCAGTCGTTGGGCACCCGGGCCGAACCTGCCACCCGCATGCAGCCGGCCTCGGCAAAAAAGAAGGGTTTGCCGTACCGGCGCACCACCGGCTCGATGCGGTCCAGCTGGCGGGGGATGTCGCCGATGGGATAATACCCGCTGGAGCAGACCGCGTCCAGCGCGTCCCAGAAAGGCACGTGCTCCTCGCCGTATTTGTCGCAGTTGTAGGTCAGCATGCCGGGGTAAAGGCGGCGCACCGCGGCGATCAGGGCGCGCCAGTCGGCTTCGCGGCGCTCGGTCTGGGTCATCTCGCAGCCCAGGATCAGGCATTCCACCTCCGCCCCGGCGGCCAGGGCCGCAAAGTGCAGCTGGAAGGCCGCGTAGGCCGGGAACCAGTTGCGCCAGCCGGTCTCGCAGGGGACCTCGTGGTCAAAAAAGTCGATGCGCGCCCGCCAGGTACCGTCCAGGCAGTTGACGGTGGGTTTCCAGAACACCCGCAGGCCGATCGAGCGGGCAAAGCGGGTCAGGTCCAGCAGCTCCCCGTCGCCGGTGGTGTGTTCCCCGGCAAAGTCGATGGCGTCGGCAAAGGGGCCGTCCTGCACCGCGCCGGGGCACAAAATAACGGCGTTTGCGCCGGTCAGCCGCTGCATGCGGCGCAGTTCGGCGCGGGCGGCGTCGGTGGCCAGCAGCCCCCGGCGGGAAAAAGGCGCAAAGTTGACCGCGCGCAGGTATTCCATGGCGTCAGCCCTCCGTTTTGATATAGCAGAGATACCCCGGCAGGTCGCCGCGTAAATCTGGCAGCGGCAGGCCCAGGGCCGCCAGCGCATCGCCGTCGGCGGCATCGTCGGCATGGCCGCCGGTGTACGCCGCGTGCAGCGCATAGCGGACGCCGGGCCGGGCAAAGGGCAGCGGCAGGCTGCGGCCGTCCAGCACGCGGCCGGCGGCAAACACCACCGCCTCGCTGCCGTCCGCCGCGGCGATGGCCCAGGCCGCACCGCGGCCGTCCGGGGCGGCAAGGCGGTACAAATCGCCGCCCCGCAGCAGCGCGCCGTGGTCGCGGTAGAACTGCACATAGGGGTGCAGCGCCTCGATCTCGGCGCCGGTGTAAGCGGTCAGGTCCAGCTCAAAGCCGAACGTGCCGGTCAGCGCGGCGGCCATGCGGGCCTCCACGCTGGCGGTGCGGCCGGTGATGTGGTTGGGCACGGTGGAGTAGTGCGCCCCCATGACGCAGGGCGGATAGCAGAAGCTGGTGCCGTACTGGATGCTCTGCCGGTCCAGCGCGTCGGTGTTGTCGCTGGTCCAGATCTGGGGCGAGTAGTAGAGCATGCCGCAGTCGAACCGGGCGCCGCCGCCGGCACAGTTTTCCAGCAGCAGGTCGGGGTAGCGGCCGGTCAGTTTCTGCTGCAGCTCGTAGACGCCCAGCACATAGCGGTGGTAGACCTCGCCCTGGCGGGCGGCGGGCAGGGCGGCGCTGTACACGTTGGCCAGGCTGCGGTTCATGTCCCACTTGACATAGCGGATGGGGCAGCTGTCCAGCAGGGCGCACAGCTGCTGCCAGATGTTCTCGCGCACGTCGGCGCGGGAGAAGTCCAGCGTATACTGATGGCGGATCTCCAGCGTGGGGCGGCCGGGGATGTGCAGCGCCCAGTCGGGATGGGCGCGGTACAGGTCCGAGTCCGGGCTGACGGCTTCCGGCTCCACCCAGATGCCAAAATCCAGCCCCAGCGCGTTGATCTTGCGGCACAGGCCCGCCACGCCGCCGGGCAGCTTGCGGCGGTCGGCCGTCCAGTCGCCCAGGCTGGTGGTGTCGGAATCGCGGCCCTTGAACCAGCCGTCGTCCAGCACGAACAGGTCGGCATGGGCGGCCCTGGCGGCTTTGGCCAGGGCAAGCAGTTTGGCCTCGTCAAAGTCGAAATAGCAGGCCTCCCAGCTGTTCAGCAGCACCGGGCGGGGCGCGGCGGGATCGGCCCAGCGGGGCGGGACCAGATGCCGCCGGATGGCGTTGTGGAAATTCCGGCTCATGCCGCCAAAACCGGCGTCGCTGTACACAAAAGCCGCTTCCGGGGCGGTGAACCGCTCGCCGGGGGCCAGCGTCCAGGCAAAGCGGAACGGCTCGATGCCCAGGCTCAAGCGGATGCCGGCGGCCGCGCTTTCCACCTGGCAGCGGTAGTTGCCGCTGTACACCAGCGCCGCGCCCCAGCAGCTGCCGCGGGTCTCGCCGGCGTTGGGGGCGCACAGCACCACAAAGGGGTTGTGGGCGTGGGTGGGGATGCCGCCCACGCTGCCCACGCCCTGCACGCCGGGGCGCACCGCCGCCCGGTGGGGCGTGCGCTCGGCCGCCCAGGCGCCGTCAAAGGTGATCAGGTCCAGGTCATGGCGGGCAAAGTCCAGCACCGCCGAGGGCACGCCCCGCAGCGTGACCGGCGCGCTGCCGGTGTTTTCAACGATGGCGGCGCGGGTGATCAGGTCGCAGTCGGGCAGCACGCCGTACAAAAGCGTCACCGTCAGGCCCAGTTCGTCCCGCAGGGTGACGCGCAGCGTTTCGGCCCCCTCGCCGTCCCGGAAGGCCGGCAGGCCGGGCAGGCTGTATTTGCCGGGGGATCGCTCCGCCCCGGCAAAGCGCAGGTCGGCGGCGATGACGCCGTCGGCAAATTCCGGCTGGAAAAAGGGCGCATGGTTGTCCCCCAGGCCGGGGGCGGGCCACTCCTGCAAAAGCAGGTCGGGGTGGCAGCCGGGGTCGTTGTGGGGGCTTTGGGGCAGCCGCGCCGCGGCGGTGCGGGGGCCGTAGTACAGGTGCAGCAGGCGGCCGGCATCGTCCACCGCCATGGCGTAGGTGGTGCGGGCGGTGTGCAGGGCGTACAGCCGGCGGGCGTCGTCGATGTGGATCATGGGCATGGCTCCTTCCGGAGAGATCAATGGGAACTTTTCCAACGGTATGGCCGGCCGGCGGCTGCCGGCGGGGTCACTTGGTCTTGCTTTCCAGCCGGGCAAAGGCCGGGCGCAGCGCAAAGGCGGTGCCGGTGATCACCGCGCCGCCGCCGATCAGCACCCACAGCGGCAAAAGATACCAGAACAGCTCCGGCAGCACCATGTTCAGCACCGGCAGCAGCGCCATGCCCACCAGCCAGATCAGCGCGCCCGCCGGGCAGCCCAGGCAGACCCGCAGGCCGTCCTTGACCACGTCCAGCCAGCGGGTATAGGTGTAGCGCCCCAGCAGGGCAAAGCCGCCGCCCAGCGCGCAGAGCCACACCACCCCCAGCGCCGCGCCGGCCGCAATGAGCAGGTTGCTCAGCGTGCCGGTGTGGGCCAGGCCGATCTGATAGGTGGCAAAGATCAGCACCCCGGCCACGGCCATCGCCAGCCAGGCAAGGGTGGCCAGCTTGAAGTCCCGCTTGAAGGCGGCGAAATAATCGTGAAAGACGCGGTAATCCTGTTTGGCGGCCATCTTTCCCGCCACCGAGAAGGCGGCCGAGGTGGACGCCCCGATGGTGACGATGAGCACGCAGCCCAACAGCCAGCACAGATTGAGCAGGAACACGTCGCCCACAAAGCCCATGGCACGGAAAAAGGGCGTGTCGTTCAGGTGATTGTTTTTCATGGCGTACCTCCCGGCGGGGAAATGGCGGCCGGGGCGCGGCCAAAAAGCGGCGTTCCGCTTTTTTGGGCAGACGCCCCCGGCGACGGAACAGGCGGAAACGGATGCGGATACAGCGGCCGCAGGGGTCACAGCGAAACCGAGAAGGGCGCGGCCGGCAGCCCGGTGCCGCCGTACAGCCCCGCGGGGCCGAAATTGTACCAGGCGTAGCGCACGGCGCGGGGGGCCGGCACCGCCGGGCTTTGCGCCAGCAGGGTGTCCGTGCCGATCACGCTGACCTGCGCGGGGGCAAACTGCCCGTCCGGCCCGGCCAGCCGCACGCCGGGGTCGCCGCCGGCGCAGCGCATGCCGCCGGCGGCATGGGCAAAGCGCAGGATCACCTGCCCTGCCCCGCCCCGCGACGCCCCGGCCAGCCGGGGCGAAACGCCGTGGACCGGCCGCCCGTAGACGGTGTCCAGCGCCAGCAGCGCCAGGCGCCGCCCCACAACGGCCTTGTCCACCGGGTGGATGTTGTCGGCCTCGCCGCAGTCGGCCAGCACCACCAGGCCGCAGCCCGGCTCGGCGTCGGCCACGGCGGCCTGGGCGGCCCGCAGCGCAGGCCAGGCGTCCGGCCCTGCGGCGTCGGCGTACATGGGCAGCTGCACTAGCAAAAAGGGCAGATCGCCCATGCCCCAGTCGGCCCGCCAGCAGCGGACAAGGCGGGTCAGCAGGGCTTTGTAGTCCTGCGGCCAGGTCTCGTCCTGCTCGCCCTGATAGTACCAGAACCCCCGCACCGCGTAGGGGCAGACCCGGCGCAGCATGCTTTGGTACAGGTTGCCGGGGCGCTGGTAGCCGGTGCGGCCGGCCGGCGGCGGCCAGGGGTACAGCCCGCAGTCGGCGTTCAGCACCGTCCAGCTCACATCGGGGTCGGCGGCGCGGCGGGCAGCGATGCGCGCGTTCCAGGCGTCCACCTCGGCCTGGTAGGCCGCGCACTCGGCCGCGAACTGCTCGTCCGAATTATCCCCGGCCTGCGCGTCGTACCAGTCCATCCGCGCCCGCCCTTCGGGGAAAGTTTCCAGCAGGCTGCGGGGCATCCAGCAGTGGGCGTAGGTGCCGCCCCAAAAGCATTCCAGAATGCCCACATGCACATTCAGCGCCCGTGCCAGCGCCGCCGCGGCGTAGTAGGCCACCGCCGAAAGGTCGGCAGCGGTATCCGGCCGCACCGGCAGCCAGTGGCTTTCGGCGGCATCGGCGGCCTGGGGGGTGGTCACCTTGGGGGCGGCGTAAAAGTGCAGGCGCGGGTCGGCGCAGGCGGCCAGCGCGGCCTGGCCGTCCCGGCTGTTGGCCAGCGTCAGCTCCATGTTGCTCTGGCCGCCGGCCAGCCAGACCTCGCCCAGCCAGACGTCCGGAAAGACCACCTGCTCCTGCCCGGCAGTCAGCGTAAGGGTATGGGGGCCGCCGGCGGGCATGGCCGGCAGCGTCAGCCGCCAGCAGCCGTCCGCATCCGCGGCGCCGGCGGCGGCCGCCCCGGCAGGCTCCAGCCGGCAGGACACCGCCGCGCCGGGGGCGGCTTTGCCCCACACCGGCACCGGCACGCCCTGCTGCAGCACCATATTGCCGGAAAAAACAGCCGCCGGTCTCAGCTTCATTGTACGTCAGCCCCTCTCTGGTCCACAAGTGGTTTTTGGGTGGTTTTGAAAATTTTATAGCTGCCGCCGGGCAGACCCCGGCGGCAGCGGCGCGTTATTCCCCGGCGGCGAGGTACGCAAGATTTTTGTCGATCAGCGCGCACCGCTGGGCCACGCAGTCGCGGCTGCGCAGCGGGTCGGCCGGGGTGTGGAAAGCGTAATCCAGCAGCTTTTCCACCGTGGTGGAGGCCACATGCAGCCGGGTGTCGCTGGAGGCATAGTAGATGTACAGCTCGCCGTTGTCCCGCGCGATGGCGCCGTTGGTGAACACCACGTTGGACACGTCGCCCACCCGCTCGGCGCCAAGGGGCGCGATCAGGTAGCCGGACGGCTCGGCGATGACCTTCCAGGGCTCGGCCAGATCGGTGACAAAGACGTAGATCACATACCGCAGGCCGGCGGCGGTGTTGCGCACGCCGTGGGCGATGTGTAGCCAGCCTTTTTCGGTGCGGATGGGGGTGGCGCCCTCGCCGTTTTTCACCTCGGTGATGGTGTGGTAGCGCCGGGGGCTGGTGATGATCTCCTCTTCGATGACCGGGCGGGTGATGTCGTCACAGGTGCCAAAGCCGATGCCGCCGCCCGAACCGGTGTCGATAAAGTCGTCCATCGGCCGGGTGAAGAAGGCGTACTTGCCGTTCACAAAGCAGGGCAGCAGATCGACGTTGCGCTGCTGGGGGCTGTGGGCGGTGACCAGGTTGGGCAGGCGCTCCCAGGTTTTCAGGTCATGGGTGCGCACGATGCCCGCCGCCGCCACCGCGGCGGAGAGGTCGGGGTTGGACGGGTCCTTGCTCTCGGAGCAGAACACACCGTAGATCCAGCCGTCCTCGTGCCTGGTCAGCCGCATGTCGTAGACGTTGGTCTCTTCGGGGCAGGTGTCGGGCAGTTCCACCGGCTTGTCCCAGAAGCGGAAGCCGTCCACGGGGGAATCGCTCTCGGCCACCGCAAAAAAGCTCTTGCGGTCGCTGCCCTCCACGCGGGCGACAAGATAGAACTTGCCGTCCAGCTCGATGGCGCCGGAGTTGAGCACCGCGTTGACGCCCAGCCGCTCCATAAAATGGGGGTTGGTTTTGGGGTCCAGGTCGTACCGCCAGATCAGCGGGGCGTGGTCGCGGGTCAGCACCGGGTATTTCCAGCGGTCATAGATGCCGTTGTAAAAATCGGTCTTTTCGTTTTTGCGGGAAAGCAGCGCCTCCTGGCGGGCTTTCTGGCGCAGGTATTCGGGGTGCAGTTCACACTTGGACATCGGGGTCCCTCCTCATCAGTTCCAGGCACAGGCGGCCGTTGTGGTAGGGGCATTTCCACGGCTCGACGATGGGCTTTTTCGGTTCCGGCCGGGCGTTGTCGTCCAGGCACCAGAACCACTCGCCGCCGGGGCGCCGGTCCACAAGATGGTCGCAGATAAAATGCCAGACATCTGCGGCCGCGGCGGCATATTTTTCGTCGCCGGATTTCTCGTACTCGTTCACAAAGCCCAGCACCGCCTCGGCCTGCACCCACCAGACGCGGGTCAGGTCGTCCACGCCGCGCTCGCACTCGTTGATGACGCTGTGGTTCCGGTAGGCGTTTTGGTAGATGGCCGCGGCCAGGTCGCTGTCGATGGCGGAGATGCGGCCGGTCAGGGCGTGGTCCCCCAGCAGGCTGCAGCCCCAGTCGATCAGCCAGCTGGACTCGATGTCGTGACCGTAGCTGTACAGGTCGATGATCGAGTTGTAATGCTCGTCAAAAAAGACCAGCTGGCGGTGCAGTGCGGGGCTGTAGATCTTGTTGGCGTAGATGTCCAGGATGCGGCGCATCGCCTGCCCCACCGCCGGGTCGCCGGTGGCCTGGTACAGCCCGGCGTAGCCCTCGAACACATGCAGCAGCGTGTTCATCGTCTTGGCAGCCATCACGCCGTTTTCGGACAGCTTTTCGTTGGATTCGGGCTGCCAGTCGATGGTAAAGGCTTCCAGGTAACCCTCGGCGTCGGTGCAGCGGCGCTCGATCTGCTCAAACAGCCGGCGGGCCAGCTTGAGCGCCGCGGGGTCCCCGCTCAGCCGGTAGTAGGCGGACAGGGCGTAGATGGCAAAGGCCTGGTTGTAGGTGTGCTTGGTGGTGTCCAGCGGCCGGCCGTCAAAGGTGACGCTCCAGTAAACGCCGCCGTTTGCCGGGTCAACGCAGCAGTCCCGCAGAAAGCGGTAGGCGTGGCCGGCCTCGTCCCGCAGGTCGTCCCGGCCGGTGGCCAGCGCCGCCTGCGAGAAAAACCATAAAATGCGGCTGTTCAGGATGCAGCCTTTCTCGGCCCGGCGGTCCACCTGGAGGTCAAAGTCCATATAGCCGTAATAGCCGCCGTGTTCGTCATCCCGCAGGGCCATCCAGAAGGGCAGGATGGTATTTTCCAGCATGGCTTTGGCCGCCTGGGAAATTCGTTGCATTTGGCAAAGCCTCCTCTTGTGGGGATTTTTATGAGCCTGCGCCGGGCGGGCTTACCGCCGGCCCAGCTCCCGGTCGGCGGGGCCGGCGCTGTCGTGGGACTTGATGTAGTCCACCACCTCGTCCGCGGTGGTGAAGGCCAGCCCCACATAGCTGTCGGCGCAGCCGTAGTAGACGGCGATGCGGCCGGTGTCGGCGTCCTGCAGCGTGGCGCAGGGGAAGCAGACGTTGGGCACAAAGCCCCGCTCCTCGTAGTCGGTCTCCGGCGTCAGCAGGAAGGTGGAGCAGCGGTACAGCACCCGGCTGGGCTCGTCCCGGTCCAGGATGGCCCCGCCGATGGAATAGACATAGCCGTTGCAGGTGCCGGTGACGCCGTGGTAGAACAGCAGCCAGCCTTCGCTGGTCTCGATGGGGGCGGCGCCGCCGCCGATCTTCAGGTTTTCCCACCAGTTGCCGCTTTTGCCCATCACATGGCGGTGGCGGCCCCAGAACTCCATGTCCGGGCTTTGGGACAAAAAGATGTCGCCGAAGGGGGTGTGGCCGGAGTCTGACGGGCGGGACAGCAGCGTGAACATGCCGTCAATCTTGCGGGGGAACAGTACCGCGTTGCGGTTGAAGGGCACAAACGGGTTTTCGATGCGGGTGAAGGTTTTGAAATCGGTGGTTTTGGCAATGCCGATGGACGCGCCGTAGAAGTCCTGGCACCAGATGATATAATAGGTATCCTCCACCTTGACCAGCCGCGGGTCGTAGGCGTAGGGCGGCATAAAGGGTTCGCCTTTTTCGTCCACAAAGGGGATCTTTTCGGGGTCGAACTGCCAGTGGATGCCGTCGGCGCTGCGGCCCAGGTAGATGAAGGGGACGCCGTTGGTCTGCTCGCCGCGGAACACCCCGATGTAGGCGCCCTGGTAAGGCACCACCGCCGAGTTGAAGATGCGCGCCACGCCGGGGACGGGGTTGCGGCGGATGATCGGGTTTTCGGTATAGCGCCACAGCGGCAGGGCGGCGCCGGCGGGTTTGGCCTGCCAGGGGATGTTGGGCAGGGCGTCACAGTACAGTTTTACGTTGCTCATAGTACAGTATCCTTCCAAAACAGTGGTGTGGGCATGGCAGGGCAAAAGCCGGGTGCCCGCAAAAAAGCAGGCCGCCCCGGCCCCGATGGGGCCGGGGCGAACCTGCGCACAAAGGGAAAAAGGAGAAAAGGAAACGGATGTTGTCAAAATGACCTGCGCACCGTCAGCCCTTGACGGCGCCGGCGGCCATGCCGCTGTAGATCTGATCCTGGCAGAGCAGGAATACGATCAGCGCGGGGATGATGGTGATGAGCACGCCGGCACAGATGTAGTTGTACTGGCTGCCCATGGGGCCGGAGAATACGTACAGCGAGGTGGAGACCACCTGGTACTTGGTCTTGTCCTGCAGGTACAGGTTGGCCATGTAATACTCGTTGTAGGTGCCCACGCCCTTGAGGATGGCAGAGGTGACCACAGCGGGCTTGAGCAGCGGCAGCAGGATCTTGAAAAAGACGCCGAAGTAGGTGCAGCCGTCCAGGATGGCGCTCTCGTCCAGGCTGACGGAGAGATTCTCGAAGAACTGCAGGAAGATATAGATGGTGATGACGTCGGTGCCCATCATCAGGATGATGTAGCCGGGCATCGAGTTGACCAGATGCAGGCTGGTCATGATCTGGTAGACGGTGACCTGCGCCGCAATACCGGGGATCAGCGTGGCGATGGTGAACAGGTTGCGGATCAGGCCGTTGCCGGGGAACTTGAAGCGGTTGAGCACGTAGGCCAGCATGGAGGAGATCATCACGCTGCCGGCCAGCACGCAGACCAGGATGATAAAGCTGTTGAGGAAGGCGTGGCCCATATCCGCCTGCTGCCAGGCAGTGACAAAGTTGTCAAAGTTGAGCCAGTTTTCCGGCAGGGTCATAACATTGGTGGCGGCGTACTCCTCCTCCGTCTTGAAGGCGGTGTTGATGCAGGAGACGATGGGGACCAGCGCCACAAAGGCCGAAAAGATCAGCAGCACATACTTGAACACATTGATGACGATGCTTTTGGCGCGGATGGCCGCATTGGATGTAGTCATGGTTTACAGCCTCCTTGCTTATTCCGCGTGGGCGGGGCGGGCGCTGGCCGTCTGGGCGGCGGTGTTGGGGTCCGCCTTGACCACGGCCTTGGGGGTGCGGCTGTCGCGGTCGTCCAGCCATTTTTCAGCCCGTTTCTGGGCCCAGGTCACGACCATGATCAGCGCCAGCAGCACGATCGCCATGGCCGAGGCCAGGCCGACCTTCTGGTCGGTGTGGGCCAGCTTGTCCATGATGACAAAGTAGGTGGAGGTGCCGAAACCGCCGCCGGTGACCACGTAGGGCATCTCGAAGGCGGACAGCGCGCCGGACACCGAGATGATCAGGTTCAGCACCACGATGGTGCGGATGGAGGGCAGGATGATGTCCTTGAACTTGTGCCAGGCGTTGGCGCCGTCGATCTCGGCGGCCTCGTACAGGGTGGAATCCACCGAGGCGATGGCGCCGATGAACATGACCACGTTCTGGCCCATGTATTTCCAGATGGAGCAGGCCACCAGCACGATGTTGTTGATGGACTCGTCCCGCAGCCAGTAGGGCAGCGTGTCGATGTCAAAGCCCACCCAGGAAAGCAGGGTGTCCAGCACAAAACCGTGGGTGAAGAAGAATTTGAAGATAAAGCCCACGGCAATGCCGCAGATCAGGCAGGGGAAGTACAGCGCACCGCGGAAGAACTTGCTGCCCTTGACCTTGAAGCTGAGGATGGTGGCGAACAAAAGCGCCAGCGCCATCTGGATGACCGAGCCGGCCATGTAGTACAGGCTCAGCAGCAGCGCCTGGAAGCAGTCCTCGCGGGTAAAGACTTCGATGTAGTTTTCCAGCCCCACAAACTCGCGCCGGCCAATGTAGCGCATGTCGAAAAAGCTGAACTCCACCATTTTGAAAAACGGCAGATAGGTAAAGGTGAACAGCAAAAGCAGCGGCACGATCAGGAAGGTGACGGTGCAGATGATCTGCTGCCCGCGCATGCTTTTGCACCACTGGCCAAAGCTCTTGCGAGGTTTGACCGCCGCAGCGGGTTTGCTCATTTAGATTGCCTCCCTTTTTATATAAGCTGCGGCGGGCCGGCGCCGGGGCCGGCCCGCCGCACAGGGCGCCCCGCTCTCTGTACGGGTGCGCCGCAGTTTCAGACGGAAGGTGTCGGCTTCAGCTGCCGGGCGTCAGGCCTCGGGGGCGTTGGCGTCCACAGCCTCGTTCCAGTCGGCGTTCCAGTCGGCCACAATGTCGTCCAGCGTCTCGTCGCCGTTGATGGCGGCCTCGACAATACGCTGCACATGGGTCTGGTCCGCGTTGAGCATCAGCTCGGCGTCCTGCTGCACGCTGGTGGCCAGGTCAGCCAGCTCCGAGGGGGCAGCGGTGTCGGCGATCAGTTCGATGCCGTCGAAGGCCGCCAGCGTTTCGGGATACTCCTGGCTCTTCAGCACCGGGATGCCGCCCTGGTCATAGCTGAAGTTGCTGGACTCGCTCAGCCACTTGATGTACAGCATCGAGGCGATCTTCTCGTCGTCGCTGATATTGTTGTTGATGCCGTAGCAGTAGTCGGCGCCGGCGGAAGCATACTGCACGCCGTCCACGCTGATGGGGAAGGGCATATAGCCGATGTCGTCGCCATTCTCACCGGCGTCCTGCATCTGCACAATGGCCCAGCTGCCCAGCACCATGGTGCCGATCTTGCCGCGGTTGATCATGCCCTTGCAGCCTTCCCAGTCGGTGGTGGTGGGGTCGTCCTCGGTCAGACCGCGGCTGACAGCCTGGTACAGCACATTGTACACGGCGTAGGGGCCGCTCTCGGCATCACCGGTGGGGGTGCCGGGAGCGAAGGGGTCGTGGGTCTGGGGCATGGTAATGTTCATCCATTCAGGATCGGCCGTCGCACCGCCGCCAATGTAAGCATCCCAGGCGCTCATGGTCCAGCCGGCCGCGTAGTTGGTGTACAGGGGGATGGCGTCGGTGTTGTCCGCAATGGCCTGCAGGGCGTCCAGGAACTCGGTGGGCGTCTTGGGCAGCTCGGTGATGCCGGCGGCCTCGAACACGGCCTTGTTGTAGACGATGCCCTGGGCGTTGCCGGTGGAGGGGATGCCGTAGACCTTGCCGTCGTAGGCGCGGTTGTCGGCAAAGTTGTATTCTTCCTGAATGGCGGACAGGTCGCACATGGCGTAGAAGTAATCGCCCAGTTCCGGCAGCGGGATGGTGGTGGGGATCATGCAGATATCGCCCCAGTCGTTGCTGGTCAGGCGGGTGGTCATATCACTGGCGTAGTCGGTGATGCCCTCGTAGCTGATGGTGATGTTGGGGTACATCTCGTTGAAGGCGGCGATGTATTTGTCAAAGGTGCCGTCCTGAATCAGGTCGGTGCGGTGGCTGATGACGCGCAGCTCCGCGGTCAGGTCGGTGTAATCCTCGCCGACGGTCAGCTCGTTATAAGCGGGGATGCCGCCGGCCTCGCCGGTCTCTCCGCTGCCGCTGCTGGTCGTGCCGGAGGTTTCGCCGCCGCTGCAGCCGGCCAGCAGGCCGGCGGACATGGCAGCCGCCAGGGTCAATGCAAGTGCTTTTTTCATGGTGCCTCTCCTTCTTGTATCGAAGCGTTTGGGGTAGGACGAACGGACAGGTTCAGGAAATTTCGCGCGGTTTCCTTTTGCAAGTTTAGTATACGATTTAAGTTAATTTAAGTCAATATATTAAGTAAAAGTTTGGTAAAATGGCGAAAATCCCAGGGATGCAGTTGGTCAAAATGACATTGAAATGTGTTCCTTTTAGCAAAAATCGCAGCCTAAATTTTTCTTTAGCCTGTGATTTAAGTAAATTTATTTGCCGGCGAACGCAAACTCAGGTGGATTCCCGCCGGACAAAGGCGCCGGGCACCAGCGTGGTGGGGGCCAGGGGCGCTTTGCCGTTCAGCTTGCGGCGCAGCTGGGCCACCACGGCGGCCGCCATGCCCTCCACATCGATGCGGTAGCTGGTCAGCTGGGGGCGGCTGATGGTGGAAAACCGGTAATCGTCGTAGCCGGTCACCGCAATGTCGCGGGGGATCTCGTAGCCTTCCCGCTTCAGCCGTTCCACCAGGTTAAAGGCCACCTCGTCACAGTTGCAGACAAAGGCGTCGGGCATCTCCTGCGGCAGGGTAAAGGGGATCCAATGGCCGTCGGGGCCGCGGTCCTCCAGCCGCCAGTCGGGCCGCGGCTCGATGCCGGCCATCAGCAGCGCCCGGCAGTAGCCCAGGTAGCGGTCCATGATGGAACTGGTGGCCTGGATGCTGCCCACAAAGCCGATGCGGGTGCGGCCGGTCTGCAAAAGATGCTCGGTCATCTGATAGCCGCCGCTGGTATTGTCGCTCAAAACGCTGTCGCCGGCGATGGCGTCATCGTAAAAGTCCAAAAACATAAAGGGCAGGCTGTACTGCAGCGCGGTGCTGAGATAGCGGCGGCGCAGCTCGCCCATAAAGATCAGTGCATCCACCTTGCGGCTGGTCAGCAGGGTGGGCATGGTGCAGGATTCCTCCGCCGGGGGCATGACGATCTCCAGCATGCAGTTGTAGCCCAGGCTGCCGCAGCGGTTGACCACCGCCCGGTACAGGCTGGAATAAAAGGCGCTGTCGTCAAAATGCCGGTCTGCCACCAAAATGCCGATGTTGGCGCTGCGCTGGGCCGGGGCCTCCGCCCTGGCGGGCATCTGGTAGCCCATCTCCCTGGCGGTGGCCAGGATGCGGGCGCGCATCTCGTCGCTGACGCCCTCCTTGCCGGAAAGCCCCTTGCTGACCGACACGATGCTGATGCCCAGCTTTTGGGCGATATCCGCCATGCGCACGCTTTTTGCCATGGTACACCTCTTTCCCCGCCGCTCCGGCGCTGTCCCGCCGGGAGGGGCGAACTTTCATGCTCAACTTTAATTCAAAGTATAATGTTCCGAAACTTGCCCGTCAATAGTTACCTAAATTCTTATGAATTTTGCCTCATTTTTTAGTTTTTCTTGCAACAGAGTGCTGAATGTGGTAGTCTGTTTGCAGCAGCCGAAACCGCTCGCAAAATTTTTAGGTAAAAGGAAGGTCCCTTATGGAAAAACGCTCTCTTGCTTCCCTGCCCCAGGTGCGGGCGCTGGGCCGCCACACCGGCGGCCGGGACCCGCTGACTTTGTTTTACACCGCTTCCGGCATCGAGTGCCTGTTCACCGGCAGCGAGCTGCACCTGTGCCTGAACGCCGGCTTTGACCTGTACGAGCCCTGGATCAGTGTAGAGCTGAACGGCGCCTGGATCGCCCGGTTCCCGGTGCCCGCCGGCGAAAGCGAGGTCTGTCTGTTCCGCGGCATGACCCCCGGCCGGGTCAAGCATGTGCGGGTGCTGAAAGACGTGCAGGCCATGCACGACGACCCCGGCCATTTTTTGCAGGTGACGGGGCTGGCCTTTGCGGACGGCGGCTTTTTGCCGCTGCCGGAACCGGCCTGCCGCCTGGAATTTGTGGGCAACAGCATTACCAGCGGCGAGGGCGCGCTGGGCGCCCGGTGCGAGGAGGACTGGATCAGCCCGTTTTTCAGCGCGGTCAACCATTACGCCCGCATGACCGCCGACGCGCTGGGGGCCGAGTGGCGCATCGTCAGCCAAAGCGGCTGGGGGCTTTTGTCCAGCTGGGACAACGACCCCCGCTGCCGGCTGATGGACCATTACGATGCGGTCTGCGGCCTGGCTGCGGGCGCGCACAACGCCGCGCTGGGGGCGCAGCAGCCCTATGACTTTGCTGCCTGGCCGGCGGACGCGGTCATTTTGAACCTGGGCACCAACGACGACGGCGCCATGAACAACCCGCCCTGGACCGACCCGGCCGCCGGCGCGCAGTACGCCCAGCGCCCCACGCCGGAACACCTGGCCGAGCTGGAACAGACCGCTGTGGACACCCTGAAAACCGTCCGCAGCCGCAACCCCGGCGCGCTGCTGGTGTGGGCGTTCGGCATGCTGGGCGAAGGCCGCATGGGCCCGCTTTTGCGCCGCGCCGTGGCGCGCTATACCGCCGAGACCGGCGACAGCCGCGCCTTCTATCTGCCGCTGCCCGCCGCCGACAGCGAGACGATGGGCGCCCGCCAGCACCCCGGCGTCGCCTGCCACCGCCAGGCCGCCGAAGTGCTGACCGGTTTCCTGCGCCGGCATCTGCCGGGCGCGCCCTGACCGGCGGGGCCCGCCGCCGGTCCGTTGATTCCGTTTTTTCAAAACCGGCAGGGTCTCCCCCGCTCCGTCATCGCTTCCGCTTTCTTCCTGCCGCAAAGCCAAAGCGGAGCAAACGCAAGGGCGCTCTCTTTTTGCCGCGCCGGCGGCAAAAAGAGAGCGCCCTTCTTCGGCCATTTAGGAGCGGCCGGCTTCGCTTTGGGGAGCCGCGCAGTTACCCGCGGTTTTGCCGGCGGTAGGCCAGCGGCGTCCGGCCGTAGCGGGCGGAGAACTGCCGCACAAAATAGCTGATGTTCTCCACGCCGCACTCGACCGCGATGCGGGTGACGGTATCGTCGGTGGAAAGCAGCCGCGTCCGAGCCTGTTCCAGCCGATATTGCAGCAAAAACTGCACCGGCGTGGACTGCAGCGTCTTGTGGAAGCAGCGCAGCGCCTCGCTTTTGCTGACGCCGGCGGAGCGGGCGATTTGTTCCAGCGTCAGTTTCTGTGCATAGTGATCAGCAATAAACTGCACCATTGCCCGCGTGCGGGCCTGGGCGAGGGTATCCCGCCCGGCGGCACAGCGGGCAAATTCTTTGCCCCTTGCCCGCCAAAAGGCGCGCCAAAGCTCCAGCACCGCCAGCTGAACGTCCAGGCCGTCCCCCTGCTCCGCCGCCCCGATCGCACGCTCCAGCCGGGCCAGCACCGGCCGGTCAAGCTCGTTATCCCGGCGCAGCGCCGCAAACTGCAGGCCGGAATCCGTCACCGGGGCCACGGCTTCCCGGTAAACCTGCCTCTCCCGCGGGGCCAGGAACTCCGGCGAAAAAAGGATGTTGGGGATGTGCGCCCCGCCGGCGGCCTCCATCCGGTGGATGGTGCGGCTGTTGAAAAATATGCCGTCCCCGGCGCGCAGCCGGACGTGCTCCCCTTCCGCCCGGCAGTCCACGCTGCCCGATTTTACAAAGACCCATTCCAGCTCCCGGTGCCAGTGCCAGTCGATGCAGCCCTCCCGGAACTGCTGCAGATCCTCGTCATAAAAAGCGAACGGAAATCCCGGCGTGCCGTGGGCGCACAGTTCCCGCATGGTCTCGTCGGTGATGATGCCGGCCTGCCGCACAGCGCTCTCCCCCTTTCTCGCCCGCCGCCTGCGCCGCTGCCGGCGGCGGGCCTTTACCTGTTCTGGCGATATTGTACTACAAATAGGCGATAAAGAGCAAGAAATCCCCCATGGCGCCGCGATATACTGTTACCCGCAAAAAGGCCCGCCGGGGCCGTATGGAGGGAAACCAGATGAAACCAGCCTACCAGAAAACGATGTACGCCTGCTTTGTGGCCTACATCGTACAGGCAGCGGTCAACTGCTTTGCGCCGCTGCTGTTTGTGACATTCCAGAATCAATATCACATCCCGCTGGCGCAGATCACCGCCCTGATCACTATCAATTTTGCGGTGCAGCTGGCGGTCGACCTGCTGTCCACCGGGTTTGTGGACCGCATCGGCTACCGGGCGGCGGCGCTGCTGGCCCACGGCTGCGCCGCCGCGGGCCTGGTCGGCCTGGCTGTCCTGCCCGACCTGCTGCCGGACCCGTTTTGGGGGCTGCTGGCGGCGGTCTGCATCTACGCCACCGGCGGCGGGCTGATCGAGGTTCTGGTCAGCCCCATCATCGAAGCCTGCCCCACCGATAACAAGGAAGCCGCCATGAGCCTGCTGCACTCCTTTTACTGCTGGGGCCACATGGGCGTGGTGCTGCTGTCCACCGCCTTTTTCGCACTGTTCGGCACCGAAAACTGGAAGCTATTGACTCTGGCCTGGGCGGTGCTGCCCATTGCCAACGGGATCGCGTTTGCCAGGGTCCCCATCCCAACGCTGGCGGCGGAAGGCGAACAGGGACCGACGCTGGGCCAGCTGCTGCGCCGCCGGCTGTTCTGGGTCTTTCTTGTGATGATGCTCTGCGCCGGCGCCAGCGAGCAGGCTGTCAGCCAGTGGGCCTCCACCTTTGCCGAGCAGGCGCTGGGCGTCAGCAAGACGGTGGGCGACCTGGCCGGGCCGATGGCCTTTGCCCTGCTGATGGGCACGTCCCGCCTGCTCTACGGCAAATATGGCGACCGGCTGGACCTGGACCGATTCATGAAATTCAGCTGCCTGCTGTGCATCGCCGCCTATTTGTGCATCGCACTGGTGCCGGTGCCTGCGCTGGGGCTGGTCGGCTGCGCGGTGTGCGGTTTTTCGGTGGGCATTATGTGGCCAGGCACGTTCAGCAAGGCGTCGGCTTCTCTGAAAGGCGGCACCGCCATGTTTGCCCTGCTGGCGCTGGCCGGCGACCTGGGCTGTTCCGCCGGGCCAACGCTGGCCGGCATGGTTTCCAGCAGCCTGCACGACGACCTGCGGGCGGGCATCCTGGCCGCCATCTGCTTCCCGGTTCTGCTGCTGGCCGGCGTTACGGCCCTGGCCCGCAGAAAGAAATCCCCCGCCCGCGCAAAGTGAGCGCCCGGCCCGCGCCCAGCGTTTCCCTATCTGCCGCGTTTCGGCGCGGCATGCCGGATCATTCGCCGCATAGCGGCAACAAAAAAACGGATACCCCTCCTTTTGGCTTTGCCTGCGCCGGTTTCGATCCCGCAGCCGGCCGGCCAAAAGATGGTGTTATCCGTTTTATTTTCATGCGTGAATACAGGGGCTCACCGACGGCACCTTGCGGCAGGATCCGGCATGCCGCAGGCGTCCGGGCCGCCGCAAGACCTTCCGCTTTCTGCCGCCCCGGCAGCCCGATCCATCGTTTTGGTCAGGCTCTCGACAATAAAGTCGGCCACTTCTTCCGGGGATTGCCGCATTCCATCGCCGATCCAACACTGGATCACCCCCATGCATCCGTATCCTCCGTACCGGCTGGCCCATCTGGCTTGAATATCAGAACCCTGCAAGGCGCGTTCTTTCAATATATTCTCTGTTTTTTCCAGGCTCATCGCCAGATATTGTTCCAAAATATGAACGTCGTTTCGTCTTAAAAACAGGACGCGATACAAATCAATGTCCTTTTGTATTTCGCGTAAAATATGCACAAGAATAACCCGAAGGTCTGTGCTGTCGACCTGGTCAAGCATTTCTTTGGCCCGTTCAAGGCACTCCCGCTCCACCTGTTCTCTCCAGTCAAAAATATCCGCGTAATATCTGTAAAAAGTGGACCGGTTAATACCGGCAAGTTCACACACTTCTTTTAGCGTGATCTCGTGAAAAGCCTTTTTTCCAGCAGCTTAACAAAGCTGTCGCGAATCATCATCTTTGTGTATCGCACCCTGGCGTCCAAAGCCATAACAATCTCTCCGACAATTTGGCTGTTCGCGGACAAACTGCAACAAAAGCGTTTGCCGCGTTGCGATTTGTCCGCGGCTCCGGATATCGTTGATTGTTTTTATTCTCAGTATCATGTTATCATACAAAAGGACAGAAAACAACAAATGTTGAAAATGTATCGAACGATCCATTCACCAACCGGTATCTCGATAAGGAGAAACGCCCATGGCACACCCAAAGTCTTGTTCTTCCTGCGGGACCCCTCTAAATGGCCGGGATAAATTTTGCCCAAACTGCGGTATTGCGGTATTCCGGTTTTGGATCAGGAAACTTCGCCGGGACCGGGCGCGGCCCCGCCGCCCGGTCCCGCCCCCTCGGGCGCCAGCGTATTTCCCTGTATGCTGGCTTATATACCAGGCTTGTTCTGGCTCCCGTTGGCAGCGGACAGCAAATCCCGATTCCACAGAGATTGCGCAAATCAGGGTCTTTTGCTTTTGCTGTATTGCATTCTGCTTCCCGCAGGGTTCTCCCTTATCGCTGCGCTTCTGTGCGCCCTCGGCGTTCTTCCGGTCGCCCAAACGCCAACCTTCATCGCCCCCGCCACGACATATCCATCCCCGAGCCTATATCCGCCAAACGATTTGGGCAGCCTTTTTTCTTTTTTTGACGGCTTTGGAGAAGCCTTTCGTAATTTTGGGGCGTTGTTTCAGCCTTTGGGCAATTTCGTCTTTCCCAATTTTCTGTCCGGCACGCTTCTTTTTATCGTATACGCGCTGTTGTCTCTCTACGCGCCAGTCAACAGCATCTGAGGTTTTATCCACTGCGCCAATCACCGCGACGCACATATCCTTCCCCTGATCGGCAAAATAAGAATCATCAAATAGCGTCCCGCCGCTTTCGAAGGTTTCTTTTCCGCCGCACCAGCTACATAACGCTGCGGCGGTACAGCTTTGTGCAGGCGGTTGCCGCAGCAAACGGCCGCCGCCATTTTATTTGCCGTACGCCTGCCATGTGCGCCCCTGCCGCCGAGCCAAAATTCCGCGCTTTTCGGACTTGATTTTATCCCCTCCGCGTGGTAAAATAAAAAGGTATCAGCCGGTGTGTTGGAATTGGCAGACGAGACGGACTCAAAATCTACTTCGTAGAATGTTGAGTGCCTTGGCAAAACCCTTGATAAATCGGCGTTTTCACAACTTCATAATTTCATTTGATTTTAATATCCCTCCCGCACATCCCTCCAAAATCTGAGATGTGCGGGACACAAGGGAAATTAAAATATAAATGCCGGTGTGTCGGAATTGGCAGACGACCGCGACTCAAAATCGTGTGGAGAAATCCGTGT
>DWVD01000008.1 GCA_019120395.1 Candidatus Gemmiger faecigallinarum | reverse complement strand
ACGTGCTCAAGGGCGCGCAGATGGTCTTTATCACCGCCGGCATGGGCGGCGGCACCGGCACCGGCGCCGCGCCCGTGGTGGCCGAGACTGCCCATGACCTGGGCATTTTGACCGTCGGCATCGTCACCAAGCCTTTTGCCTTTGAGGGCAAGCGCAAGATGAGCCTGGCCGAGCAGGGCATCGCCAGCCTGATGATGCACGTGGACAGCCTGATCGTCATCCCGAACGAGCGCCTCAAGCTGATCAGTCAGGAGAAGATCACCCTGATGAACGCCTTTGAGGCCGCCGACAACGTGCTGCGTCAGGGCGTCGAGAGCATCTCCAGCCTGATCAACATCCCGGCCTTCATCAACCTGGACTTCGCCGACGTGCGCTCCATCATGAAGGACGCCGGATTCGCCCACATGGGCGTCGGCGTGGCCAAGGGCGCCGGCAAGGCCGAGAACGCCGCCAAGGCCGCCATCTCCAGCCCGCTGCTGGAGACCAGCATCGCGGGCGCCCGCGGCGTTATCATCAACATCACCTCCAGCCCGGACATCGGCCTGGACGATGTGGAGACCGCCGCCTCCATGATCACCCAGTCCGCCCATCCGGACGCCAACATCATCTGGGGCACCGCCTTTGACGAGCATCTCTCGGACGAGATGAACGTCACCGTCGTCGCCACCGGCTTTGAGAGCACGCCCGCTGTGGACGAGCCTATCCAGGCCCACATCGACAGCCGCAACGCCGCCGCTTCCCGCCCGGCCGCCAGCCCGGAGCCCGCCGCCGCGCCCGCCCAGCCGGTCGCGCCTGCGGCCCCGGTCACGCCGGAGCCTGCGCCCGCGCCGGTGGAGCAGCCCGACCCGGTCATCCCGAACCCGGTGTTCAACGAGGTGTTCGGCACCGGCATCGACACGACGCCCGGCAAACCGGCCGACGACGATGACGAGGATGACGGCGATTACTTCAACGATCTGCTCAGCATCCTGAACAAGCGCCCGTAAGTATCGGCGCGCGGCCCGGCAGCCCGGGCGCACGCCTGCAATCGCGATCTTTTACGACCTCCGGCCTGCAGTTTTGCGGCAGGGCCGGGGTCGTTTGCGCAAACGGCAGTAAAAACAAAGGGGGAACGCCATGCCGTCGGGGAAACCGAACATGCCGGAAGAGGGATTCCGGCGGCAGGCCTGGGGTTTTAACAGGGACGACGTGCTTGCCTACGTCAACGCGCTGGTCAACGAGGCGCAGCAGCAGCAGCTGACCTACGAGGAACAGGTCCGGCAGCTGCAGGCACAGGTGGACAAGCTGAAAAAGGACCAGGCGAACGCCCGCGCCTGCGTGGAAAAGCTGCAGAGCGACCTGCTGCAGCAGACCGGCCGCGCCGACCGGGCGGAGCAGCAGCTGGCGGACTGCCAGGACCAGCTGAAGGTGGCGGAGAGCCGGGTGACCGGCAACCGCGACCGTTACCTGCAAAGCCAAAAGACCCTGCTGGAATGGCAGAACAAATGCCACGAGCTGGAGCAGCAGCTGGAAAGCGCCCGCACGGCTGCGGCCCAGGCGGCGGTGGATACGGCCGCCGCGCCGGAGCCGCCCGCTGAGCCGCCCGCCGCTGAACCTGCCGCTCTGCCGGAACCGCCCGCCCCGCTGCCCGAGCCGGAACCGCCGGTCCGGACCCCGGAACCGGAGCCGGTCCGCCCCGCCGCCGGGGAGCCTGCCACGGTGGAGGCGCGCAAGATTTTGGCCGACGCCAGGATCTACGCCGACGCCGCGGCCCGCCGCATGCGGCGCGAGGCCGAGGAACAGAAAGCGCGCATGGCCGAAAACGCCAGAGATCTGGCGGCAGGCGTCCTGGTGCTGCGGGAGCGGCTGAACCGTGTGGACGAGAAGCTGAGCGCCGCGACGCTGGATCTGGAAAACGCCACCGCGGCCATCTATGCGGCGCTGGACGATACCGACGCCGACCTGAAGAACCTGGGCCTCAAGATGGACGCTTTTGCCGCGGGTACGCCCGAGACGGACGAGCCGGAACCGCCTGCGCCACTGGAGCCGTCCCCCCGCCCCGCCCCGCAGCCTTCCGCCGAGCCGGAACCGGCATCCGCCCGCCGGGCGGCCGCCGCCCGGCGCGTCCGTCCGGTGGCCCGCGCAAAGCAGCCGCCCAAACCTGCGCCGCCTGTGCGCCGTCTGCGCAGCGTGCAGGACACCAACCGCCGCGCCGTGGCCCAAAGCCTGTTGGACGCCATCAACCGGCTGGATGCGGACGACGAACCGTGAGGATGGATCCCGGAACAGGCTTTGCCCTGCCGTGCTGAATGTCAGCGGGCAGGCCGCACCCAAGCTGCGGCCTGCCCGCTTTTTTGCTGCCTGGCGGTCTGCGGCGGAACGCTGTTTCGCCCGCCCCGGCCCGGCAAACTGTTTTTTGTCAAAGGAGGCTGAACGCCATGCCCAACCTGTTCCAACGCGCCCGCGGGGCGTTTGCCGCCCAGCCCCGCGGTCTGCGGCTGTTCGTGTACGGCGCGCTGCTGCTGGCCGCTGTGCTGGCTGGCGGCGCGCTGACGGCTTACGGCGGTACGCTGCTGGTGGTCTGGCTGTGGGCGCTTTGCATGGGCGGCCTGTGCCTGCTGCTGGCCGAGACCTGGCGCATCGCCTTCCCCGCAGAGCAGCCGTTTTACCGGGACCGGGCTTTCCGCCGCGCTTTCCTGATCGGCGCGGCGGTGGGGGTGGCGGTCATCGCAGGGCTGGTGCTTTACCGCCGCACCGTCTACGGCGAGGACGCCATCAACTATTACGCCAAGCAGAATCTGCTGTTTTCCAGCTTTGCCACCAACGGGTTTTACGGGGTGCATGTGCTGCTGGAGAGCATCCTGACCGCCGACTACAAGATGTTCATGAACCTGTTCATCAGTATCCCGTACCTGTTCCTGCCCCGCACGGTCAACAGCTTTATGATCTGTTACGCGCTGACCTGCTTTGTGCCCATGTGGTTCGCGCTGCTGGCGGTGGCCAAACGGGTGGCGGCGGCGTTCCCCGGGGTGCGGCAGGGGGCGTACTATGCGCTGTGCATGGCGGCAATGGCGCTTTGGCCGATGTTTTTGTGGCCCGCCACCCACGGCATGCCGGATGCTTTCGGCCTGACTTTTGCGGCGGTGATTTTGCTGCTGACCGCCGACTACCGCTTTGATCGGCTGGAGCCCCGCCGCCTGGTCTGCCTGTTTGCCGCCACCTTTGCGCTGGTGCTGACGCGGCGGTGGTATATGTTCTGGATCCTGGCCTACTACCTGTGCTATGCCCTGGCGGTGCTGCTGGGCGCGGCGCGGCGCAGGGTCTTTGGCCGGGTGCTGGGCAACCTGCTCAAGTTCGGCATCCCGGCGGTGATCTGTGTGGTGGCGCCGCTGCTGCCCACCTTCGTCACTGCGCTGACCACCGACTACGCCGATATTTACGGCGCATTTTACGGCGGCGGGTTCGCGGCAAACGCCGCGGCGCAGCTTTGGCGGCAGGGCGTACTGTTTGCGCTGCTCTGCCTGGCGGGGCTGGCGCTGGCGCTGGCAAAGCCTGCGCTGCGCGGCCCGGCGCTGGTGGTGGCGGCGTCCGGCGTGGCGGCCATGGCCATGTTCACCCGCACCCAGTCGCTGGGCGACCACCAGAGCCTGATCCTGGCGCCGCTTTACCTGTGCACCGCCTTCTGCGCGCTGGCGGCGGTCTGCGCCCTGCGCAGGACGGCGCTGGCCCGGGCCGGGGCGGGAGCGGCCGCGGTTTTCTTTGTGCTGAACTTTGCCAACGCGCTGCGGGTGCCGGGCATGTACCTGTCCACGCCGCTTTTGAGCGACGAATCCCTGGACCTGACCCGCCGCACCGACCTGGACCAGATGCGCGCCGTCACTGATTTTGTGCTGGAAAACTGCTCCGGGGAGGAGACCGTCTACATCAACATCGACTCGGACGGGTACAGCGGCACCACCTTTGCTTACAGCGACCCGGCCCATGACCAGCTGAACAGCATGATCCTGTGGGAGAGCAGCGTGCCCTCCACCCACGGGTTCCCCACCGGGATCTGGACGTCAAAGTATGTGATGGTCACGGACAAGTTTGAGACCGGCACCCTGGTGGGGGACATCAACCGCGCGCTGCGCACCGACACCCCTGCCGCGGCGCACTATGCCTATGTGACCGAGTTCCCGCTGGCAAACGGCGTCACCCTTTACTGCTACCAGCGCACCAGCCCGCCGGATACGGCGGAGGCGGATTATTTCAAGCAGCTGTTTGCCGGGTACGACGCCCGCTGGCCGGAACTGTACAGCCAGCGCATCGACGCTTTCCTGGCCGGGCAGACGGCGTCCGATACGGCGTCCGGCGGCTGAACGGTCCGCGGCCAAAAACGCAAACTCCCCGCCGGGGCGGCAGGCAATGCCCTGCTCCGGCGGGGAGTTTTTTGCAAGGTGGTTTACTTGGGGCCGTGGCCGTTTTCGACCTGGCTGGTGCCCTGTTCCAGCAGATAGGTGGCGATCAGGTCGGCCACATGCAGCTTGACTGCCAGCGGATAGCTGTTGTAAGCGTCGCTGACCGCGTAGCTGCCGCCGCGCACTGCGTCGTCAAAGCCGCCCATGTGCCAGCGGATGGCGATGGCCTCGGCGGTTTTCAGCCGCATGAAATGCTCGATCAGGTAAACGCTTTTCTCGCCGTGGCCGTAGGGCAGCTGGTCAGCCACCTGGTAGAAGGGGACCTTTTCCCACTGGCCGGTCTCGTCGTTTTTGACGTTGCGGCTGCCCACCTTGTAAAAGTTGGCCTTGCACAGGTCGTGCAGCAGGCCGCAGACGGCGTAGCTCTCGGCGTTCTCGCCCTCGGTGTAGAAATGCTGCATCATGGCCTGATAGACGTTGATGCTGTGCATGACCAGGCCGCACTGGCAGGCGCCGTGGAACCGGGTCGAGGCCGGGGCAGTGAAAAAGTCGGTGGTCTCCAGCCATTTCAGCAGCCGGTCGGCGCCGGGGCGGGTGATGTTGGCGTTGTAGATCTCGATAAACTGCTTGCGGTAGTCTTCCATCACAGCTCCAGTTCGTTCAGGATGTCCTTCAGCACGGCCATCTCATCGCGGGAAAGGCTGATGCCCTTGCTCATCTTGCTGCCGTCGGGCGACCAGTCCCGGATGTCGTATTTCGGCTCGTGGTCGTTCCAGCTGATCATGTTCAGCTGACGCTCCCAGCCGCGGGCGTTGGTGGAAAGCACGGCGATGCGCTCGGTGATCTCATATTTAAATTCTGCCATTGGGGGCTCCTTCTTTCGCAGAGAATTTCTGTTTTTGGCTGCCCGGGCCTGCGCCGCAGGCGGGGATACCGGGTCCATCATAGCGGATTTGCCTGCAAAATGCAAGGGGTCATTTGCCGGAAGGCGGTTCGGGCCGCCGGGGCAGGGGGCGTTCCAGATCGTCGGGGGAAGGCGGATACTCGCCCTGCAGGCGGGCTTCGGCGCGGCTCAGGCGGGCTTCCAGGCAGGCGATGCGCTGCTCGAAAATATCGGGGATGTCCTGCTGGTCCAGGTCGTCGGACGGGCAGATCTTTTTGTTGTTGATGCGCACCACCTCGGCCGGCACGCCCACCGCGGTGGCGTTGGCGGGCAGGTTTTTCAGCACCACGCTGCCGGCGCCCACCCGCACGTTGTCGCCGATGTACACCGGGCCGAGCACCTTGGCCCCCGCGCCGATCAGCACGTTGTTGCCCAGGGTGGGATGGCGCTTGCCCGTCTCCTTGCCGGTGCCGCCCAGCGTCACGCCGTGGTAGATGGTGCAGTTGTCGCCGATTTCGGTGGTCTCGCCGAACACGATGCCCATGCCGTGATCGATAAACAGCTTGCGGCCGATTTTGGCGCCGGGGTGGATCTCGATGCCGGTCAGGTGGCGGGACAGCTGGCTGACCAGCCGGGCCACAAAAAACCAGCGGTGCCGGTACAGAAAATGCGCCAGCTTGTGCGTGACCAGCACATGGAAGCCCGGATACAGGATGATGACCTCCAGCACATTGCGTGCGGCGGGGTCCTTGTCCCGAATATTTTTTGCGTCCTCCCAAAGGCCCATGCGCCCACCTCAATCCCTTCCGATTTCTGGATATACAATTAAAGCATACCACGTTTGGGCCGGAATGTACAGCGTTTTTGCCCCCGCGCGGCGGCCTTGCGCGGGGACGTGGCTTCCGGTATAATGAACAAAAAGCCCCCGGTGCGGGGCGATGCGCCAAGGAGGGGACCGCCATGCGGCTGCTGGTTGTGGAGGACGAGCCGGATCTGAACCGGCTTTTGAAAAAACGCCTGGAGGAGGCGCATTACAGCGTGGACGCCTGCCTGACGGGCAGCGACGCGCTGGACTGCCTGCCGGGCGCGGAATACGACGCCGTGGTGCTGGATGTGATGCTGCCCGGCATCAGCGGGCTGGAAGTGCTGCGCCGGATGCGCAATGCCGGCAACGGCGTTCCGGTGCTGCTGCTGACCGCCCGCGACGGCATCGAGGACCGGGTCACCGGCCTGGACGCCGGCGCCGACGACTATCTGGTCAAGCCCTTTGCCTTTGACGAGCTGCTGGCCCGGCTGCGGGTGCTGCTGCGCCGGGCGGGCGGCCACACCAGCGACGTGCTGACGCTGGCCGACCTGACGGTGGACTGCACCGCCCGCACAGTGCGCCGCGGCGGCGAGCCGGTGGCGCTGTCGTCGCGGGAGTTCGACATCCTGGAATACCTGATCCGCAACCAGGGGGTGGTTTTGTCCCGGGAACGGATCAGCCGCCATGTGTGGAACTATGACTACGAGGGCGGCTCCAATGTGGTGGACGTCTACATCCGGTATCTGCGCAAAAAACTGGACGAGGGCCGCGGCCCCCGGCTGATCCACACGGTGCGCGGCGCGGGCTATGTCCTGCGGGAGGAAGTATGAAGCGGCTTTCGATCCAGTGGCGGGTGACCCTGTGGTTCACGCTGCTGATGACCCTGCTGGCCGCGGTGGGGCTGGGATTTTTGTTTTACGTCGGCGGGCAGTCGGCGCTGTCGGCCACCCGGGACCGGATGGCCGAGATGGCGGTGAACGCCCGCAGCGAGATCGGCCTGGACAGCGGCGGCTTTGCGATCGACAGCGACCTGGAATATTTCCGCGACGGGATCTATCTTTCGGTCTACGACGCCCAGGGCCTGCCGCTGTACGGCGCTGTGCCGCGGCTGTTTGACAATACGGTGGCGTTTGCCGACAGCCGGCTGCGGGAGGTGACGGACAGCGGCGGGCGCTGGTATCTGTACGACGTCTGCTACACCGTGGACGAAAGCGACGTCTGGGTGCGCACCGTGGCGGCAGTGGACGAGATCGGCGCCACCATCTCGTCGCTCCTGCGGCTGGCGGTGATCGTGCTGCCGGTGTTTGTGGTGCTGGCGGCGGTGGGCGGCTTTTGGCTGACTTACCGGGCTTTCAGGCCGGTGCGGCGCATCACCCAGACGGCGCGGGAGATCAGCCGCGGGGGCGATTTGTCCCGGCGCATCGGCCTGGGGCCCGGCCGGGACGAGATCCACACGCTGGCCGGGGAATTCGACGGGATGTTTGCCCGGCTGGAGGACTCGTTCGCCGCCGAAAAACAGTTTGCCAGCGACGCGTCCCATGAGCTGCGGACCCCCGTCGCCGTCATCCTGACCCAGTGCGAGGATGCTCTGGACGGTCCGCGCAGCCCCGAGGAACTGCGCGCCGCCCTGAAAGCGATCCAGCGGCAGGGGGAAAAGATGGCGGGCATGCTGTCGCAGCTGCTGTTTCTGGCGCGCGCGGACAGCGGCCGCCAGACCCTGCACCGGGAACCGGTGGACCTTAGCGGACTGGCCGCCGCGGTGGCCGATGAGCAGCGGGAACTGGCCGCTGAAAAAGGCATTGAAGTGACGGCGGACATTGCCCCCGGCCTGACGGTGCAGGGGGACGAGACGCTTTTGATGCGCATGCTGATCAATTTGATGGAGAACGGCGTCAAGTACGGCCGGGAAGGCGGGCATTTGCGGCTGACGCTTTCGGGCGGCGCAGGGACGGTGACCGGGCGTGTGGCTGACGATGGCATCGGCATCGCGGCCGAGGACCTGGACAAGGTCTGGCGGCGGTTCTGGCAGGCGGACCCGGCCCACAGCCGCGGCGGCGCCGGGCTGGGGCTTTCGATGGTCAAGTGGATCGTCGAGGCGCACGGCGGGCAGATCGCCGTCGAAAGCGCGCCAGGCAGGGGGACGGCGTTCACCTTCACGCTGCCGGAACAGGCGTAAGGGGAAGCGAACCGGGCCGCGGAACTTTTTTTGAAAAAAGCGGAAAAAACGGCGGGACCTTAATGTGCCTTTAATCTTGACCGGGTAAAATAAAGCCACAACAGAGAGACGCGCCGCTGCAAAAGGCGCGGCTGCCCCAGATAGAAAGGATGCGATCCCATGAAAAAGACGACCCTGACCGCCGCAATGGCCCTGACCCTGACCGCCCTGATGACGACCGGCTGCACCGCCAGCGCCATGAACGCCGGCGCGGACGGCGCCTCCGGCGTGGCCCCCGCCGGTTCGCCCTCCAGCAATGTTTCGGCCGGGATCGCCGGAAGCGCCGGCTCTGACCAGTACATTGCCCAGGCGGACGCGGAAAACGCCGCCCTGGCCGACGCAGGCCTGACCGCCGACGCCGTCAAGGGACTGCGCGGCCGGCTGGAATACGACGACGGCCGCGCCATCTACGACGTGGAATTCTGGACCGAGACCGACGAGTATGATTATGACATCGACGCCACCACCGGCGAGATCCTCTCGATGGACCGGGACGCCGAGGATTACGACCCGCAGACGGCGTCCAGCCAGCAGGCGGCGTCCGGCAGCCAGCCGACCGCGGCCCCGGCGGCGGAGGGCGACGGGTACATCGGCGGGGACGCCGCCCGCCAGGCGGCCCTGGACCATGCCGGCCTGGCCGGGGACAGCAGTGTGCAGTTTGTGCACACCGAGCTGGACCGGGACGACGGGCGCGCGATCTACGAGGTGGAGTTCTGGTCCGGCAGCACCGAGTATGACTACGAGATCGACGCGGTCACCGGCGAGGTGCTGAAATTCGACCACGACGCCGAGCACCACCAGGCGACGCCCGCGGCGGGCGCGTCCATCACCGCCGACGACGTCAGCCGCATCGCCTTTGAGCACGCGGGTGTGGCGGAAGCCGACGTCCAGCAGCTGAAGCTGCAGCTGGACGAGGACGACGGCCGCCTGGAGTACGAGCTGGAATGGCGGATCGGCTCCACCGAATATGAATGTACCGTCGACGCGTCGAGCGGCGAGGTCCTCAGCTTCGAGACCGACCACTGAAAGCAAAAAAACGCCGCGCCGCACAGTTTTCGCTGTGCGGCGCGGCATTTTTTGTGATGCAGTTGTGACGCGGGCGGGAAAACCCGGCGGCAAAGGCCATTATTTCTGGCCCAGGGTGCGGATGTCGTCGTTGTCGGCAAAGGCAACGGCGCTGTAACCAGCGCTTTCCAGCGTGCCGAACTGCTTGCCCAGCTTTTTGGCCTGGGCAAGCACCGTCACGTCGTAGTCGGCGCGCAGGCGCTCGGCCTTGGCCAGCACGGCGGCAAAGTCGGCGTCGGGCAGGTAAAGCAGCGCCAGCCGCGGCTTGGCGCCGGGGATGGCGTAGCCCTGCTCCAGCAGGATGCCGCAGACCCGCTCGAACCCGATAGAAAAGCCCACCGCCGGCACCTGCTGGCCGATGAACTTGCCCACCATGTTGTCATACCGGCCGCCGCCGGCCACCGCGCCGGAGAACTGCGGGCAGGTGACCTCGAACACCATGCCGGTGTAGTAGCCTTGGCCTCGCACCAGGCTGGGGCAGTAGGCCACGGCGTACCGCCCGGCGGCGACTTTCTCGCTGGCGGAAAGCACATACCGCAGGTCGCCGGCCAGGCTGGGGTCGCCGCAGCGGGCGGAGACCGCCTCCAGCGAAACGTCGCCCTGCTGCAAAAACTCGTACAGGGCCGCAACCGCGCCGGCGGGCAGCTCCTTGGCGGCCAGCTCGTCCCGCACGCCCTCGGCGCCCACCTTGTCCAGCTTGTCAAAGCTGACGCAGACGGTGTCCAGCGTGTCGGCGGCAAAGCCCATGGTCTGCAGCATCGCCCGCAGGATGCGCCGGTCGTTGACGTTGACGGTAAAGCCGGTGAAGCCGATGCGCAGAAGCGCCCGCGCCGTCACGTCGATCAGTTCCACTTCGGCGTTGGGGGAGCTGTCGCCCAAAATATCGATGTCGCACTGGACAAACTCCCGCAGGCGGCCCTTCTGGGGGCGCTCGGCCCGGTAGACCCGGTCGGTCTGGATGACCTTGAAGGGGTTGGGCAGCTCGGCACGGTGGGCGGCGTAGTAGCGGGACAAGGGCAGCGTCAGGTCGTAGCGCAGGCCCATGTCGGCCAGTTTGGCCTCGTCGCCGGAAGCCAGCGCCGCGGCCAGCTTGTCGCCCCGCTTGAGCACCTTGAAGATCAGGTTCAAATTGTCGCCGCCGTCGCTCTTGTCCAGGTTTTCCAGGTCCTCCAAAATCGGGGTGGAGATGCGCTGGAAGCCGGCGGCGCGGTAGGTGGCCAAAATCTCGGCCTGGATGTGGTCGCGCAGCGTCTGCTCGGCGGGCAGCAGGTCGCGCATGCCCTTCAAGGGCTGGGTTTTCATGTTGGGGTCCCCCTCTTGCTTGTTTTGATCGTTTGAAGCTTTTATGGATGGCGGCGAAAATGCCGGGATGCCTACAATACTACAATATTAGCCTTTCGTCCGGCATTTTGTCAACCGCGGCGGGGCATACTGTTGGGGAAGTATTGTGGAAAGAAGGTCCCGCCCATGCATACCCAGCCCCGCGCAAAAGCCGTCCTGGCGGCGGGGGCGGCTGTCCAGCTGCTCACCGGCATCCCCGCCGCCTGGGGCGTGTTCCAGAAACCGGTCGCGGAGGAATACGGCTTTGACCGCGGCCAGACCACGCTGGCCTTTGCGCTGCTGGTGGCAGCCTACGGGCTGGGCTGCCTGCTGGGCGGTTACCTGCAGGACGCCAAAGGCCCCCGCCCGGCGGGACTTTTGGGCACGGCGCTTTTGGGCGGCGGCTTTGTGGCCGCGGCCTTTGTTCCGGCGGGGCAGGCGGCGGTGTTCTGGCTTGCGTTCAGCCTGCCGGCGGGGCTGGGCAGCGCCTTCCTGGCGCCGTCGGTACTGGCCTGCGTGCAGAAATGGTACGCGGACAAAAAGGGCTTTGCCACCGGAGTCACGGGCGTGGCCATGGGGCTTTCGGGGGCGTTCCTGACGCTGTTTGTGCGTCTGGTGGGCGGGACGTTCGGCATGCGGGTCTGTTTTGGCGCGCTGGGCGGCGTGATGCTGGCAGTCTGCGGCGCGGGGGCGGCGGCGCTGCAAAACCCGCCCGGATCCGCCGCCGGCCGGGGAACCGCGCGGCAGGGACAAAACGCCCCCGACCTGCCCCCCAAGCAGATGCTGCGCACCCGGCAGTACTGGCTGTGCCTGGCTGCGGTGGCGCTGGCCGCGCCGCCGGTGCTGCTGTTCAGCCCGGAGATCCTGTCCATCGCCGCCCAGCGCGGCATGGACGAAAACCTGGCCCAGTGGTGCGTGGTCATCGGTTCGGCGGCGTCGGCGGCGGGGCGGCTTTTCTGCCCCTTTGCCAGCGACAGGCTGGGCCGCAAGCGGGTGCTGGGCGCGCTGTACCTGGGTCTGGCGGCGGGTTCGGCGGCCTTTGCCTTTGCGGACGGCTGGTGGGTGGCGGCGGCCTACGCGGCGCTGACCTTCTGCTATTCCGGCGGGGCGGCGGTGGAGCCGGCTTTCAACACCGACCTGTTCGGCCTGCCCCACGCCGGGGTCAACTACGGCTTTCTGGCCCTGGGCATGAGCGCCGGCAGCCTGCTGAGCTATGCGGGCAGCCAGCTTCTGCCCATGGCGGCAAGGCACTGGGCGGCAGGCGCCTGCGCGCTGGCGGGGCTTGTGTGCGTCGCACTTGTAAAACCTGTGCGGGAACCGGGCTGAGCGGTTGAAAAATTCACCCTGTCAGGGTACAATAGTACCCTGTATCCGATGGAAACAAAATTTTACGGCGGAACGGCAAAGGAAGGCCCGCAAAAACGGCCGGCGGCCGCCCCGCCCGATAACAGGAGGACCCTGCAAAGATGCGCGATCAACCCATTGACCGCCTGACCGCGGGCTGCGCCATGTCGCTGTGCGCGGCCACGCTCTGCGTGTATCCGCTGTATGTGGATAAATTTTCCAACCTGGGCGTTACCAAATTTACCGGCGTATTTATGCTGTTCGTGCTGTGGTGCCTGGCCATGGGAGCCTGCGCGCTGATCGGCGGCAGGGCGGCGCCCGGCCGGCTGGCGGCCGCCCGCCGCGACCCGACGCTGTGGGGGCTGGCCGGGTTTGCCGGGGCGACGCTGCTGGCGACGGTCTTTTCCCTGAAACCGGCCTGGTCGCTGTGGGGGCTGGGCAGCTATTACGGTGGCCTGATGCTGGTGCTGATCACGGTGGCCGGCTACCTGGCGGTGCGGGCGTTTGCGCCGGACCGGGGCTGGGATTACCTGGCCGGATTTACCGGCCTGGCGGTCTCGGTGGTGACGGTGCTGTATGTGCTCAATATTTTCAACATCGACCTGATCGGTACATACGAGAACACCGCCGTGGTGGAGCGGGCGCAGTTTTTCTCCACCCTGGGGCAGAAGGACTTTAACGCCGGCTACATGAGCGTGGCGCTGCCGCTGGTTTTTTACGCCTTTTTGACGGCGGAGGGCCGCGCCCGCACCGTCGGGTTTGCGGCGCCGGCCTGCTTTGGCGCGCTGGCGCTGGCGGTTGTCGACGCCGAGGGCCTGACGCTGGGCATCGGTGCGGCCATGATGGTGCTGGCCTGCCATAAGGATTTCGATACCAAAATGATGCGCCGCGGCGCGCTGATCGGCGTGATGTTCTTTGCCTGGGCGGCCTGGATGCACTGGATGCGGGCCACTGTATACACCCAGGGCGGGACGTCGCTGCTGGCAAGATTTGGCGAGCTGAAGCTGGCGCTGCCGCTGGAGCTTGTCTGCCTGGCCATCTGGGCGGGGCTTGCCTGGCGGGCGCGCCGGGGCCGGCCGGAAGTTTCGCTGTGCCGGCTGGGGCGGGTCCTGACCGTTCTGGTGCTGGCGGCGGGCGCGGCGCTGTTTTTGCTGGCCAACCTCTGGCCCGGGTTCCCCAGCCTGGGCAGCCTGGACAACTTTTTTGTCTTTAACGACGACTGGGGCACCTACCGCGGCACCGCCTGGCGGGCGGCCTGGGGCGCCTGGGCCGACGCGCCGCTGTGGCGAAAGCTGGTGGGCTTTGGCCCCGGTATGATGCACCAGGCGGTGGCGGACTGGGCGGGCGAGAACATGACCGACCGCATGGCCACCTTCTACGCCGCCCACAACGAGTATCTGGAGCAGCTGCTTTCCACCGGCCTTTTGGGCCTGGCGGGCTGGGGCGTGATGGTCGTTTCCCACCTGCGCCGCGGCTTTGCCAACTGGGGCAGGGCGGGCGTCGCCCCGGTGATGCTGGCGCTGTGCAGCTATCTGATGCAGGCGGTGGTCAGCATCCGGGTGTCGATGATCTTTCCGGAAGTCATGCTGCTGTTCGGCCTGCTGGCCGCCTGGACGTCGCCGCAGGCCGGCGCCGTGCCCGCGGCGGAGCCGGCCCGCGGCAAAAAAAGCCGCAAACGGGCGCCGCAGCCGGCGCCTGCCGCCGCGGGGGCGCGCAGCTGCGTTATTGTGACGGCGGCCGCCGTGCTGTCCATGGCGGCCGCGGCGGTGCTGTCCCGCCTGTTCTTTGCCGCCTGGTTCTGAAAACGGCGGCAAAAAACGTGTGGAGGAAACGTCAAATCTGTCACAAAGTCACGCAAAAAGTCTTGCAAAAAAGCGGCGCGCATTTTATAATGAAAGTGCTGTGTAATGCTTACCATTTTGTCGCAAAGGAGAGAATATTATGACCTATTCTGCACAAGTCGAACGCATGTGCCCCATTGCAAAAGGTCCCAAGCACGGCCCGGCCCCCATCCCCGAGGAGGGCGAATGGGTAAAGGCGTACAAAATTGAGGACATCAGCGGCTATACCCACGGTGTGGGCTGGTGCGCGCCGCAGCAGGGCACCTGCAAGCTGAGCCTGAACGTCAAGAACGGCGTCATCGAGGAGGCCCTGGTCGAGACCATCGGCTGCTCCGGCATGACCCACTCGGCCGCCATGGCCGGCGAGATCCTGCCCGGCAAGACCATCCTGGAAGCGCTGAACACCGACCTGGTCTGCGACGCCATCAACGTTGCCATGCGCGAGCTGTTTTTGCAGATCGTCTACGGCCGCAGCCAGACCGCCTTCTCTGAGGACGGCCTGCCCATCGGCGCCGGCCTGGACGACCTGGGCAAGGGTCTGCGCAGCATGACCGGCACCATCTTCTCCACCCGCGCCAAGGGTGTCCGCTACCTGGAGCTGACCGAGGGCTACATCCTCAAGACCGCCATCGACAAGAACGACCAGGTCATCGGCTATCAGTTTGTCCGTCTGGGCAAGATGATGGAGGACATCCGCCACGGTGTCGACCCCAAGACCGCCTACGAGAAGAACATCGGCACCTATGGCCGTTTCAGCCCCGAGCAGGGTGCGGTCAAGTACATCGACCCGCGTGAAGAATAAGAGAGGGAGGAACAGATACTATGGCTACTTTTGAATCTCAGGAGCGCCGGATGCCCAAAATCAACGAGTGCCTGAAAGCTAACGGCCTCGAGAGCCTGGACGCATGCAATGAACTGCTCCTTTCCAAAGGCATCGACTGCGACAAGATCGTCCGCGGCATTCAGCCCATCTGCTTTGACAACGCCGTCTGGGCCTACACCCTGGGCACCGCCATCGCCGTCAAGCGCGGCCTGAAGAGCGCCGCCGACTGCGCCGCCGCCATCGGCGAGGGCCTGGAGGCCTTCACCGTTCCCGGCTCCGTCGCTGAGCAGCGCCATGTTGGCCTGGGCCACGGCAACCTGGGCGCCATGCTGCTGCATGAGGATACCCACTGCTTCGCCTTCCTGGCCGGCCACGAGTCCTTCGCTGCCGCTGAAGGCGCCATCGGCATTGCCCGTACCGCCAACAAGGTCCGCAAGGAGCCCCTGCGTGTTATCCTGAACGGCCTGGGCAAGGATGCTGCTATGATCATCAGCCGCATCAACGGCTTTACCTACGTCCAGACTGAGTATGACTTCAAGACCGGCGAGCTGAAGGTCGTCAACACCACCGCTTACTCCGATGGTGAGCGCGCTGCCGTCAAGTGCTACGGCGCCAACGACGTTCTGGAAGGCGTTGCCATCATGAAGGCTGAGGGCGTTGAAGTTTCCATCACCGGTAACTCCACCAACCCCACCCGCTTCCAGCACCTGGTTGCCGGCACCTACAAGAAGTGGGCCAT
>DWVD01000075.1 GCA_019120395.1 Candidatus Gemmiger faecigallinarum | reverse complement strand
TATGCCTGGACGATTGCTCAGGTCAAAAGTATCCTGCAAGATGAAACCTATATCGGCAACAGCGTGCACAATAAGCAGACCAATATCTCTTATAAAAACAAGAAAAAGGTGCGCAAGCCGAAAGAAGAATGGATTCGGGTGGAAAATACCCATGAGGCGATCATCAGCCGGGATGTGTTTGAGCAGGTGCAAAAGCAGATTGCCAGCCGCAGACGGCAGCAGAAGGATGCCACAACGCAGATTTTCGCCGGTCTTGTAAAATGTGCAGATTGTGGCTGGTCTATGCGCTTCGGCACGAACCGGCAGAACAAAACGCCGTACAGCCATTTCACTTGCAGCCAGTACGGACAGATGGGGACACAATGCTCGGCGCATTATATCCGCTATGACACGCTCTATGTCTATGTGTTGTCCAGAATCCAGTATTGGTCCCATCGGGCGCAGATGAGCGAAGAAAAACTCTTGCAGCAGATTTTGAAAAACGGTGACCGGGAACGCATAACCGCCGCCAAGCGTCAGGAATCTGAGCTGAAACGGGCGGAAAAGCGCAAGGCAGAAGTGGACGGAAAATTCGTCCGAATGTACGAGGACTGGTCTGCCGGACGCATCACCGAATATAACTTCAATCTGCTGACGAAAAAGTACCAGGCAGAACAGCTGGAGCTGGAGGAAAAGATCAGCCGCTTGCAAGCGGAACTGTCAGCAGAACAGCAGACGACTCTGGATGCCGAAAAGTGGGTCGCTCTCATCAAGCAGTACGCCAATCCCACGGAACTGACCACTGAACTTCTCAATACCCTGATTGAAAAAATTGTCATTCACGAAGCCACTAAAAGTGCGGATGGGATGCGAGATCAGGAGATTGAGATTTACTACCGCTTTATCGGCAAAATTGATTAACCTGCATCCATATCCTTAACTATGGGAGACCGACGTTTCCTGCCCCGACATCGCCTCCATGCCCCGTCTGGCCGAGGTGCTGGGCGCCACGGTGGACGAGCTGATGCAGGCCCGGCCCGGCGCGGCCGCCCCGCGGTCGAAAACGGCCGGAAAGCCGGCGGGCAGGCTGGTGGAGCTGGCCCTCAAGGGCGTGGCGGCGGCCATGGGCATCGCGGTGGCGGTGCTGACCATGCTGGACGCGCTGGACAACCAGGCCGCCTTTTTGATGCTGGGGCTGGGCCTTGCCTGCCTGGCGATCGCCCAGCTGCCGGAAGGGGAGTGACCCCGCCGCCCCCGGCCGCCGCGCAAAATACCCCGGCAGAAACGGCGTGCGGGGCGGGGACCTCTGTCAAATCCCGGCGCGGTCCGATTCATGTTTGAAAACGCGGCGTCCGCCGCGCTACGACGCCCTGACATACGCAAAGTATGGCAGGGTTTCGCGCGCGGTATCCGTCGCTTTTGATGGATCGGATACGCTCTGTAAAAGTAAAGTCCGTCCGCGGGCCCCTGCCGGATGGCAGCCCGCGGGCGGACTTTGCGCGGTTTCGGACGGAAAAAGCGCAGGTCGTTTTCAGCCGCCGGCCCGGCTTTCTGCCTCCTCCCACTTTTCAAAAACGATCCAGTTCCCATCGAAATTTACATACAGTTGGCCCGGCGCCCCGCGCAGGTAGTCATATCCTGCGCCAAAGTTGGATTCGCCGTCCTTTGCGGGCCATTCCCAGCTTTCCACAGACGCTGTGACGGCGCCGTCGGGGACAGCGTCCGCTTGGATGCCGCCGTGCCGCTGCCCGGTGCTGGCGTAGGTCACCCCGTCCACGACCACAGCCGGCCGCGTCGCCCAGCGGGCAGCATCGGGGGCGGGTGCGGGAGCAAGCCGGCCTGCCAGCAGAAGCAGCGCCAGGGCAAGCCCGGTCAGCAGCAACGCGCCTTTCATAATGTTCCGCCGCCTTTCTTTGCAGTCTTTGCAAATAAAGACGGGAAAATATGCAAAAGGTTACGGCGCCGCGGCGCCTGGCAAAATTCCGCCCCCGCCGGTCTTGTGCCGGCGGGGGATTTGCGCTATAATATAACGGTATATCTGGTGGTCTGACCATCGGCGCCCCGCTGGGGCTTACCGGGTGCGGCGCCGCCCGCACACCGCCAAAATTTTACTCCAGGGGGACGCATCACTTGGAAAAATCGACCTATGTACACAACGCGGCCGCGGCAGAAACGCTGGCCGAATACTACGACGCCCCGCCCATGGCCTACGTGCACAGCTACGGTTGCCAGCAGAACGTCAACGACGGCGAAAAGCTCGAGGGCGTTTTGCAGGATGTGGGTTTCGGCATCTGCGACAGCGTCGAGCAGGCCGACCTGATTTTGTTCAACACCTGTGCCGTGCGCGAGCACGCCGAGCAGCGGGTGTTCGGCAACGTGGGCGCGCTGAAAAAGCTGAAAGAACAAAACCCCCGCCTGATCATCGGCGTCTGCGGCTGCATGGCCCAGCAGAAACAGGTGGTGGACAAGCTGCGCCAGAGCTACCCTTACGTGGACCTGGTGTTTGGCGTGGACGGCATCGACCGCCTGCCCGCCATGCTGGCCGAGCGGCTGCGCCGGGGCAGGCGGTATCTGGAAGAACCCGCCCAGCGCAACGCCGTGGTGGAGGACATCCCCATCCGGCGGGATTCCGGCTTCCGGGCCTGGCTGCCCATCATGTACGGGTGCGACAATTTCTGCACCTACTGCATCGTGCCCTATGTCCGCGGGCGGGAGCGCAGCCGCGAGCCTGCCGCCGTCCTGGCCGAGTTCCGCCAGCTGGTGGCCGCCGGCTACAAGGAGATCACCCTGCTGGGGCAGAACGTCAACAGCTACGGCAAGGGCCTGGCCGACCCCATCGACTTTGCCGACCTGCTGGCGCTTCTCTGCCAGACCCCCGGCGACTACAAGGTGCGGTTTATGACCAGCCACCCCAAGGACGCCAGCCGCAAGCTGATCGACACCATCGCCGCCAACGACCACCTGTGCAAGCACATCCACCTGCCGGTGCAGTCGGGCAGCGACCGGGTATTGCAGGCCATGAACCGCCATTATACGGCCAAACAGTACCTGGACCTGATCGACTACGCCAAGCAGACGATCCCCGGCGTGACCTTCTCGTCTGACATCATTGTCGGCTTCCCCGGCGAGACTGAGGAGGAGTTTGAAGAAACGCTGGATCTGGTGCGCAGGGTGGGCTACATGCAGCTGTTCACCTTTATCTATTCCAAGCGCACCGGCACCAAAGCCGCCGAACTGCCCGACCCCTATACCCACGCCGACAAGACCGCCCGCATGGAGCGGCTGCTGCGCACCCAGGACGAGATCGCCTTCCCGGCCGTTGCTGCGCTGGCGGGCCGGACCGAGCGGGTGCTGGTGGAGGCCTGCGGCCGCACCCCCGGCACGCTGAACGGCCGGCTGGACAACAACCTGGTGGTCGAGTTCCCCGGCGGCGAAAGTTTGATCGGCCAGTGGGCCGACGTGGAGCTGACCGGCTCCCGCGCCGCGCTGCTGCTTGGCCGCAAAGTTTAATCCCCCTTGCGGTGTGGCCCTGGCAACAGCCTTTTTGCCGGGGGCCGCTTATCATAAAAACAGCCGAAACCAAGTTTCCGGCCGCAGGGCCGCGCCCTGCCAAAAACAAACAAAAGGAGATATCCCATTATGGATTGCATTGATCTGTTCAAAAAAGCCGCCGCCGCCATGCAGACCGACCCCCGCTACCTGGAGCTGGATTCTGCCCGCCGCGCCAACGACGCCGACCAGGAGCTGCAGGCGATGATCGGCGAGTTCAACCTCCAGCGCCTGGACCTGAACCGCGCCAGCAGCGAGGCCGAGCCGGACACCGCCCGCATCGCCGAGCTGAACCAGAAGATCAACGACCTGTACAGCCAGATCATGGCCAGCGAGGGCATGGTCCGCTACAACGCCGCCAAGAGCGAGTGTGAGGCGATGGTCAGCTACATCGACGCCATTATCAACACCGCAATGAACGGCGGCGACCCCATGGCCGTCCGCCAGCCGGAAGCCGGCTGCACCGGCAGCTGCTCTTCCTGCGCCGGCTGCCACTGAGTCTGCAAGGGGGACAGACGCCCCCCACTTTTTTCGCATCAAACATCCGTCCGAATTTCCCGCCGCGTTGAGTTTTCACGCGGCGGGTATCCGTCCATAGGGGAACCGCCCCCAACCAGACCAGGAGTGTGAAACATGGCACAGCAGGCAGTCGCGCCGATGATGCAGCAGTATTTCGACATCAAAAAGCAGCATCCGGACGAGATCCTTTTCTACCGCGTCGGCGACTTTTACGAGATGTTCTACGACGACGCCCTCACCGCCTCGCGGGAGCTGGAACTGACCCTGACCGGCAAGGCCTGCGGCGGGGAGGAGCGCGCCCCCATGTGCGGCGTGCCCTTCCACTCCTACGAGACCTACGTGGCCCGGCTGATCGCCAAGGGCTACAAGGTCGCCATCTGCGAGCAGATGGAGGACCCTGCCCTGGCCAAGGGACTGGTCAAGCGGGACATCATCCGGGTGGTCACCCCCGGCACCGTCATCGAGTCCAGCATGCTGGCGGAGGACAAAAACAACTACCTCTGCGCCATCTACTTAAAAAAGCACCGCCGCAAAATGCAGGCGGGCGTCTGCTTTGCGGACATCTCCACCGGCGAGGCCTACGCCACCGAGCTGGAAAGCGAGAAGATGGGCGGCGCCATCATCACCGAGCTTTGCCGCTATGTGCCCAGCGAGATCCTGATCAACACCGCCATGCTGGACCTGAAGGATGTGACCAACTACATCAAGCAGCACACCAGCGCGCTGGTGGAGCTGCGGGAGGACGCGGCCTGCCGGGACAGCGTCATCCATGCCACGCTGGCCGGGCAGTTCGGCCCCGACTGGCAGAAAACCTGCGGCTTTCAGGAAAACGGCATGGTGCCCTACGCGGTGGGTATGCTGCTGGGGTATCTGAAAGAAACCCAGAAGCACGGCATCGAGCGCATCCGCACCATCCAGAACTACGCCGACGCCCAGTATATGCGGCTTTCCCCCGTGACCCGCGCCAACCTGGAACTGACCGAAACGATGCGCGGCCGCGAGAAAAAGGGCACCCTTTTGTGGGTGCTGGACAAGACCGAGACCTCCATGGGCAAGCGGCTGCTGCGCAGCTGGATCGAGCAGCCGCTGGTGGACGCCGGCGCTATCAACGCCCGGCTGGACGCGGTGGACGCGCTGTATCAGGAAAACGTCGCCCGCGCCGACCTGAAAGAGGCGCTGGGCCGGGTGTTTGACATCGAGCGGCTGACCACCCGCATCCTGTACGGCTCCGCCACCCCGCGGGAAGTCTGCGCCCTGGCCGACACCTGCGAGGCCCTGCCGGAGGTGCGCCGCACCGCCGAGGGGCTGGACGCCCCGCTGCTGGCCGACCTGGCCGCCGGCATCGACCCGCTGGCGGATATCCTGACGCTGGTGCGCAGCGCCATCGTGGCCGACCCGCCGGCAAACCTCAAGGACGGCGGCGCCATCCGCGCCGGCTACAACGCCGAGGTGGACGAGCTGCGGGACATCATGCACGGCGGCAAGGGCTTCCTCTCCCAGATGGAGGCCCGCCTGCGGGAGGAGACTGGCATCCCCAAGCTGAAGATCGGCTTCAACAAGGTGTTCGGCTACTACATCGAGGTCAGCCGCTCTTACGCCGACAGCGTGCCGGATACCTTTACCCGCAAGCAGACCTTGACCACCGGCGAGCGGTACATCACCCCGGAACTGAAAGAGCTGGAAAACAAGATCCTAGGCGCCAACGAGCGGCTGCTGGTTTTGGAGCGCCAGCTGTTTGCCGACCTGCTCTCCGCCATCTCGGCCGAGATCCTGCGCATCCAGAAAACCGCCTCCTGCGTGGCCCAGCTGGACGTGCTGGCCGGCTTTGCCGAGGCGGCCGTCTGCAACAACTACACCAAACCCGTGGTGGACAGCAGCGACGTGCTGGACATCGCCGAGGGCCGCCACCCGGTCATCGAGCAGATGCTGAAAGGCAGCCTGTTTGTGCCCAACGACACCACCCTGGACGAGGGCGGCAACCGCATGCTGATCATCACCGGCCCCAACATGGCCGGCAAATCCACCTACATGCGGCAAAACGCCCTTATCGCACTGATGGCCCAGATCGGCAGCTTTGTGCCGGCGGCCAGCTGCCGGGTGGGCGTGGTGGACGCCATCTTCACCCGCGTGGGGGCATCGGACGATTTGGCTGCCGGCCAGTCCACCTTTATGGTCGAGATGACCGAGGTGGCCGAGATTTTGCAGCACGCCACCCAAAACAGCCTGGTCATCCTGGACGAGATCGGCCGCGGCACCTCCACCTTTGACGGCATGAGCATCGCCCGCGCGGTGGTGGAGTACATCTGCAAAAACATCGGCTGCAAAACGCTGTTCGCCACCCATTACCACGAGCTGACCGACCTGGAACAGGATGTGCCGGGCGTCAAAAACTACAACATTGTGGTCAAAAAGCGGGGCGAGGACATCACCTTTTTGCGCCGCATCGTGGCCGGCCCGGCGGACGACAGCTACGGCATCGAGGTGGCCAAGCTGGCCGGCCTGCCCGCCGCCGTCACCCGCCGCGCCCACGAGGTGCTGCGCCAGCTGGAGGCCTCCGCCCCCGGCGCAAACGCATCCATGCAGCTGGACTTTGAGACGGTGCACGCCTACGAGAACCCCGCCGTCCCCAGCGAGGTGGTGGACAAGCTGCGCAGCGTGGACATCGAAACATTGACCCCGCTGGAGGCCCTCAACTTCCTCTATGAGCTGAAACAGGCGCTGAAAGCATAACGACAGAGACATTGCGCCGCGCTGCCTGTTGGCAATTTGCCCCGGCAATCGCGGCAAGGCCCCGGCGCAAACGTATTTTCATACCCGAAACCCTTTTTTTGATCGAGGTATCCCATGGCTGAAATTCGCGTACTGGACAAGCATACCGCCGAGCTGATCGCCGCCGGCGAGGTGGTCGAGCGCCCCGCCTCGGTGGCAAAGGAGCTGCTGGAAAACGCCATCGACGCCGGCGCCACCAAGATCACGCTGTCCATCCGCCGCGGCGGCATCCAGCAGCTGCAAATTGCGGACAACGGCACCGGCATCGAGGCCGAGTACATCGACAAAGCCTTCATCCGCCACGCTACCAGCAAGATCGCCACCGCCGACGACCTGACCCGCATCCACACGCTGGGCTTTCGGGGCGAGGCGCTTGCCTCCATCGCCAGCGTGGCCAAGGTGGAGGTGCTGACCCGCACCGAGGCGGACGAGTACGCCTGCCTTTACCGCATTGCCGGCGGCGAGCCCCAGGGCATGGAGCCGGGCGCCCGTCCGGTAGGCACCACCATCACCGTCAACGACCTGTTTTACAACACCCCCGCCCGCATGAAGTTCTTGAAAAAGGACGCCAGCGAGGGCACTTTCGTGGCGGATGTGGTGCTGCACGCGGCGCTTTCCCACCCGGAGATCTCCTTCCGGTTTGAGCGGGAAGGCAAGCTGCAGTTTGTCACCCCCGGCGACGGCAGGCTGCTCAGCGCCGTGCACGCGGCGGTGGGGCGGGAGTTTGCCCGCGACCTGCTGCCGGTGGAGGGCGGCGACGGCGTCTACCGGCTGACCGGCCTGGTCACCCCGCCGCGGGCCTGCCGGGCCTCCCGCGGGGCGCAGTATTTCTACGTCAACGGCCGCTATGTCAAAAACCGCACCATGATGGCTGCGCTGGAGGCCGCCTACAAGGGCACGCTGATGCAGGGCAAGTTCCCCGGCGGCGTGCTGATGCTGACCATGCCCGCCGAGCTGGTGGACGTCAACGTCCACCCCGCCAAGACCGAGATCCGCTTTGCCCGCGAGGGCGACGTGTTCGACGCGGTCTACCGCACGGTGCGCGCCGCGCTGGCCGCCCCCGGCAGCGGCGAGTGCCGCTTTGAGCTGGACCACGGCAAGCCGGACGCCAAGGCGCAGCCGGCAGGTCAGGGGGGCGCGGCCCCGGCGGGGCGGCCCCATGCCGGCCAGCCCTCCCGCCCGGCGGGCGGGGGCTTTGCCGCCATGTCCGCCGCCGAGTACCGCGCCGCCCAAAAGCTGGTGCAGCCTGTGCCGCAAAACCCCGTGCCGGGGCTGAACCTGCCCGCCGCGCCGGGGCAGATGCAGATGCGCTCCGCCCGCGCGGAGTACGGCGTTCCGCAAGCGCCCGCGGCCCCGGTGCGGCCGGCGACTGCGGCGGATGAGGGCGCGCTGGACATCCTGCCCGATATGCCCGGCGAAACCGCCGCGCCCGAAGGGGAGCCGCCCGCCGTCCATTACCCGCCGCAGGCGGCGGACGATTTGGCCGATTTGCAGGACGCGGCCGGCCGCACGCTGCTTGGCGCGCTTACCGATGCGCTGGCCGGGATGCAGGCCGCGCCCGTCCCGCCCAAAGCCGGGGACGACGGCGCACCGGACGGCGAAGGGGACACGCCGCCGGAAGCTTTGCAGGGGACCCTCAGCGCGCTGCCCGGCGCCGCCGAACCTGAACAGACCGCCCTTGCCCCGGAGGCCGCCGTGCCGCTGCGCTATGTGGGCGAGGTGTTCAAAACCTATATCATCACCGAGCGGCCGGGCGAGCTCTGCCTGATCGACAAACACGCCGCCCACGAGCGGGTGCTGTTTGAAAAGTTGGCCAAAGACTACGGCAATGTGCCCGCTCAGATGCTGCTGGTGCCGGTGCAGGTCAACCTTTCCGCCGAGGAAAAACTGGCGGTGCTGCAAAACCTTGCCCTGTTGCAGAGCGCCGGCATCGAGGCCGAGGACTATGGCGGCGCCACCGTCATTGTGCGGGCGGTGCCCGCCGACGTGCCGGTGGACGATGTGGAGGACATGCTGGTGGAGCTGGCGGCCCATCTGGCCGCCGGCGGCCGGGACGCTCTGCGGGAAAAGACCGAGTGGGTGCTGCACTCCATCGCCTGCAGGGCGGCCATCAAGGCCGGCGACCGCAGCGACCCCAAAGAGCTGCTGGCCATGGCGCAGCAGATTATGGACGGCGCTGTGCCGCCGTTTTGCCCCCACGGCCGCCCCTGCGTGCTGAAGATCACCCGGAAGGAGCTGGAAAAACAGTTTGGCCGCCTTGTCTGACACCCTGAACCGGCCCGCGCGGGACGGCCGCCCCCGCGTCGTCGCCATCGGCGGCCCCACCGCCACCGGCAAGACCGCGCTGTCCGTGGCGCTGGCAAAACGCTTTGGCGGCGAGATCATCAGCGCCGACTCGATGCAGATCTACAAGGGGCTGGACGTGGGCACCGCCAAGGCCACGCCGGAGGAGATGCAGGGCGTGCCCCACCATCTGCTGGACATCCTGCCGCCGGAAGAACCCTTCAGCGTGGCCGAGTTCACCGCGCGGGCCGGGGCGCTCATCGCCGATATCACCGCCCGCGGCGGCCTGCCCTTTGTTGTGGGCGGCACCGGGCTGTACATCACCAGCCTGCTGGGCGGCGTCCGCTTTGCGCCCCAGCCGAACGACCCCGCCCTGCGTGCCGCTTTGCAGGCCCGCGCTGCGGCGGGGGAGGGCCGGGCTTTGTATGACGAGCTGGCCGCCGTTGACCTGGACTACGCCGGGACGCTGCACCCCAACGACGAAAACCGCGTCATCCGCGCGCTGGAGCTTTACCGGCTGACCGGCCGCACCATGACGCAGCAGCGGGCGGCCTCCCGGCCGGAAACCCCGCCCTACCGCGCCCTCTGCCTGTGTTTGAGCTGCCCCGACCGGGCGGTGCTCTACCGGCGCATCGACAGCCGGGTGGACAACATGGCGGCGGCGGGCATCCTGGAGGAAGCGCGCCTGGTCTATGACCACCGGGACAGTTACCGCACCGCCGCCCAGGCCATCGGCTACAAAGAGTTTTTCCCCTATTTTGAGGGGGCCGCCACCCTGGCCGAGTGCACCGCAAAGCTCAAGCAGGCGTCCCGCAACTACGCCAAGCGCCAGCTGACCTGGTTCCGCCGCCAGACCGACGCCGTCTGGCTGGATTTCACCGACCCTGGCCTGGAAGCGCAGGCCGCCCGCCTGGTGGAAGCGTTCCTGGCGGGTGCCCCCGTACAGCAGCTGACCTGACCCGAAACTTGCCCCGCATTTTTCCCGCACGGCCTGATTTCCGGCCCATCCCGACCCGCAAAGGAGGTGCCTGCCCATGCAGCGCGACCCTGCCGAACGCCGCCGCGTTACCCGCAATATCCTTCTGGCACTGCTTACGGTGGTCCTGATCGCAGCGGTGCTGTACATCGCCGTACAGCTGTACGCCATCCTGCACCGGACCTACCGGACCGAGACCGCCATCCAGGCCACCATGTCGGACAGCGTGAAACTGACCGGCGCGGCGTCCTTTTCCGCCACGCCGGTGCAGGGCTCCGGCAACCTGGGCTATCTGGTGGAGGACGGCGAGCGCGTCACGGTGGGTACGGCCATCGCCGAATATTACACCGCCGACGGACAGGATCTTCTGCGGGAAGAGCTGACCAACCTGGACCGGGAGATCTCGCTGCTGGAGCGGTCGCAGAATTCCACCGGCAGCGATCTTTCGGTGCTGACGACCCAGACGCGCTCGGCGCTGTACAACCTGCTGGACCAGCTGGACGCGGGGAACTATACCGCGATCCGCAGCGCCGAGGAGGAATTCCTGCTTGCCCAAAACCGGATGCAGGTCTCCACCGGGCAGTCGCAGGGGTTTGCGTCCACCATTGCAGAGCTGCAGGCCCAGCGGGACGCGATCGCGGCGCAGCTGGGCAGCCTGGACACCATCACGGCCAGCACAAACGGCTATTTTGTCTCGGCCGGATCGGCCGGTCTGACTACCCTGGATGCGGAGACCGCCGATGCGGCGGACCCGTCCCGGCTGGCAGAGATTTTGTCCGGGGATCTGTCCGTCTCTGCGGACGGCATGGCGGGGTGGATCGTCTCGGGCTTTACCTGGCGCTTTTATGCCACCTGCGACCTGGAGACAGCCGCCCGCTTTGACGGCGTGACCAGCGTGCAGATCAGCGTGCCCGGCAAGCAGGACGATCCGCTGGACGCCACCGTCGTCTCGGTGGAAAGCGACGAAGCGTCCGGCCTGGCAAAAGTGGTGATCGAATGCGGCACCATCAACGCCGATGTGCTGACTTTGGGGCAGGAGGAACTGCAGGTGGACCTGGAAACCTTTACCGGGATCCGCATCAGCCGCAGCGCGCTGCACATCGTCGACGGGCAGAACGGCGTTTATGTGGCGGTGGGCAACCTGCAGCGGTTCCGCAAGGTGACGATCCTGTACGAGGACGAGGATTACATCCTGGTCCCGTCTGACGGCGCGTTGGGCACCGAGAACGAGGTCCGCCTGTACGACGAGGTGATCGTGGTGGGCACCAACCTGCAGGACGGCAGCCTGATGTAGCCCGAACGACAGCTTTTTTGCGCGGCCCGACGGCGCGCGGCGCAGGCCGGAATGCCTGCCCGCCGCGCCGCCGGGCCGCTTTTTGGGGCGGATTTGCGGGCAGAAAGAGGCGCCTTGCGCTGTGCAGCGCCGTTTTTTGCGGCAAAGTTGTTTCCAATTTGCAAAGACGAACCGGCCCGGCCTATTGACTTTTACGGGCAAAAAAGAGATAATACTTAATGTATATCGCTGGATTTGCTGGAGTTTGCAGTCTGAAGTGCGATGGCGGTCCTGCACGGCCGCGACAGATATTGTAAGGAGAATCCAATATGTCCATGTTCGAAGGCTTCAAAAACATGCTTGGCATCAACCAGGACCCCGAGGACGACGAGTACCTCGACAACGGCGAGGACGAAGTCTTTGCCGGCAACAACCAGGGCCAGGCTGCCCAGGATGCCTACGCGCAGGCTGACGCACCCCGTCAGCGTGACAGAGTCGTCAATATCAATGCGACTACCCAGCTGCAGGTCGTCCTTGTCAAACCGGAGCGCTTTGAGGACGCTTCGGCTATTGCCGACCAGCTCAACGCCAAGCGCACCGTCGTTTTGAATCTGGAGTCCACCAACAAGCAGGTCTCCCGCCGGCTGATCGACTTCCTGTCCGGCGTGGCCTACGCCAACAACGGCCAGATCAAACGCGTCGCCACCAGCACCTTTATCATCACGCCCTATAATGTGGATATTATGGGCGATCTGATCGACGAGCTGGAAAACAATGGCGTATTCTTCTGATGCGGCAAAACCGGCGCGCGGATTCCTGCCCCCGCAGAATGACGACGAGCGCCGGCTGATGCGCCGTGTCGAGGAGCTTTGCACCCTGGCCGAAGGGCGCGGCATCCCGCGGTATACCGGCTTTTTGTCGGACCGGGAGCAGGCGCTGGCCAGGGCGGCCGCCAACCGGGCGGACTGCCGCTGCATCCGCTTTTGGGGCGGCTTTGACGGGGCCGAGCGGCAGGTGCTGTGCATCGAGCCGCCGGACGCCTGGCAGCAGGACCCGGTCGCCTGCCTGCGCATCACCGCCCGCCTGGCCGCCGGCCAGGCCGCGCCGCAGCATCGGGACCTTTTGGGCGCCGTGCTGGGCCTGGGGCTGGAGCGGGCCTGCCTGGGCGACATCCGCCCGGACCCCGACGCGCCGGGCACAAGCTACCTTTTCCTTTTGCAGGACAAGGCGGAGTTTGTTGCGGCCAACCTGCTGGAGGCGGGGCGGACCCGCGTCACCGCCGAGAGCTGCGCGGAACCGCCGGCTTCCGCCGTGCGGGAACCGGAGCGCCAGGTCCTGCAGGCCACAGTGCCGTCCCTGCGGGCGGATTGCGTGCTGGGCGCCATGCTGCGCATCTCGCGCGGGCAGGCAGCCCAGCTTATTTCAGAGGGCCGTGTGGAAGTGGGCCATGTGCCGCTGCGCAGCGGCCATGAGACCGTCTACGAGGGAGACATCTTTACGGTGCGGGGCCGCGGGCGGTACCGCCTGCAGCAGGTCGGCGGCAAAAGCCGCAGCGACCGCACCTTTATCCTGTTTTTTCAGTATTGAGTGGCTGCACCGCTCCGGCGCATTGGGCGCGCGGGCTGTGCGGCGATGCGTTTAGCCAATCCCGGGCAGTGCCCCGAGACAGGAGGAATTGTTCATGATCGCTTCGGAGGATGTACGCCGCGTCACGTTCGATAAGTCTATGCGGGGCTATCGGTGCGAGGATGTGGACGACTATCTCAAACAGGTGGCGGACAGTATGGACGCGCTCAGCGCCGAAAACGAGGACCTGCAGAAAAAGCTGGTGGTCCTGGCCCAGCGCATCGACCAGTACCGCGCGGAGGAAGACACGCTGCACACCACGCTGATCAATGCACAGCGCCTGGGCGAGAACGTCATCAAGGAGGCCAAGCAGAAGGCGGCCGAGGTGATACGCGCGGCCAACATCAAGGCCGAGGACCGCGAGCAGCGCGCCCGCGACGAAGTGGAGCTGGCCCATCAGGAGCTGGCCACCATCCGCAAAGAGACGGCAAACTTCAAAAAGGCGCTGTTGGATATGTACCGCAGGCACATCGAGCTGCTGAGCAAGATCCCGGAGGAGAACGACACGGTCGAGCCGGTGTCCGATGCGGCGGAGCCGGAACCCGCCGCAGCCCCGGAGGCCGCCGCGCCGGTCCAGACTTACGAGCCGCAGCCGGAGCCGGCCTATGAACCGCAGCCGGTCTATCAGGAGCAGGAACCGGTCTATGAGCCGCAGCCGGAGCCGGAACCCCAGCCGGAACCCGAGCCCCAGGAGTATTACGACGACCCCGAGGATGATCTGCCGGAGCCGGGGGAGGAAAAGGTGGACACCGTAGAGTTTGCCATCGCCCCCAAGCCGGACGAGCCGGAGGACCTGCGGGAGACCCCGCCGGACCCCGCCGCACCGCAGGCGTCTGCGGGCAAGTTCCAGCCCGGCGCCGGACTGTACGATATCCCGGACGCGGAGGAAGCGCCGGCGCCCAAAAAGACCACGCGCAGCCGCTCCGCCGGCAGCCGCAGCCGGTCGGCCGGTACGCGCAGCCGCAGCAAAAAGCAGCAGCCGGAGACAGAGCTGCCGGCGTCGTTTGACACCTTTGCCGGCGTTGACTTTGACAGCTGACGCCGCGCCCGCCTGCCGGGCGGACAAAATACAGGCAATTCCGCGCAGCAGCCGTCCGGCCGCGTCACCGCGACGCCGGGGCGCTGCGTGAATGAATGATAGAGGAGTGTAGGAAATCTTGGCGCAGAATTACAACGACACCATCCATCTGCCGTCCACGCCGTTTGCCATGCGTGCCGGCCTGCCGAAGAAAGAGCCGCAGATGCTGGCAGACTGGGAAAAGAACCATGTCTACGAGCAGATGATCCAAAATAACGAGGGCAAGCCCCGCTTTATTCTGCACGACGGCCCGCCGTATGCCAACGGCAGCATCCACATGGGCACCGCGCTGAACAAGATCATCAAGGACATCATCATCCGCTACAAGAACATGTCCGGCTACCAGGCACCCTACGTGCCCGGCTACGACACCCACGGCCTGCCCATCGAGCTGAAGGCGCTGGGCTCTCTGGGCGACAAGAAGGCCGGCGTCTCCAAGCTGAAGCTGCGCAAGATCTGCCGCGAGTTTGCCACCGAGCACATTGACGTGATGAACCAGCAGTTCCAGCGCCTGGGCGTGCAGGGCGATTTTGACGACCCCTACCTGACCCTAAAGCCGGAGTTTGAGGCCCGCCAGGTGGAGATCTTCGGCAAGATGGCCGAGAAGGGCTACATCTACAAGGGCATGAAGGCCGTTTACTGGTGCCCGGAGGACCACACCGCCCTGGCCGAGGCCGAGATCGAGTACGCCGAGGACCCCTGCGACTCCATCTACGTTCGCTACAAGCTGACCAAAGATCCCAACGGCGTGCTGGCCAAGTACGGCGTGCCGCTGGACAAGGCCTGGATCGTTATCTGGACCACCACCACCTGGACGCTGCCCGGCAACGTGGCCACCTGCTTGAACCCCACGATCGAATATTCCTTTGTCAAGATCGGCGACGAGTACCACATCATGGCCGCCGACTTGGTCAAGGCCACCATGGAAGCCTGCGGCATCGAGGACTACACCGTCCTGGAGCCCCGCGTCCCCGGCGCCGAGTTCGAGCGCATGGAGTACCGGCATCCCTTCCTGGACCGCACCGGCCTGGTCATCCTGGGCGACCATGTCACGCTGGAGGGCGGCACCGGCTGCGTCCACACCGCCCCCGGCCACGGCGTCGAGGACTTTGAGGTCTGCACCCAGCACTATCCCGAACTGCCGGTGGTGGTGCCGGTGGACGAGGCCGGCCGCTTGACCGCCGAGGCGGGCGAGAAATTTGCCGGCCTGAAGGTCTGGGACGCCAACAAGGTCATTCTGGAGCACATCAAGGGCACCGGCCACCTGATGGGCGTCAAGCACATCACCCACCAGTACCCCCACTGCTGGCGCTGCCATCATCCCATCATCTTCCGCGCCACCGAGCAGTGGTTCTGCTCCATCGACGCCTTCAAGGAGGACGTCTACAAGGCCATCGACAGCGTCAAGTGGCAGCCCGCCTGGGGCCACGACCGCATGGCCGGTATGGTGCGCGACCGCAGCGACTGGTGCATCAGCCGCCAGCGCGTCTGGGGCGTGCCCATCCCGGTGTTCTACTGCAAAAAGTGCGGCAAGTACCATATCACCGACGCTTCCATCCAGGCCGTCAGCGACCTGTTCCGCAAGGAGGGCAGCGACGCCTGGTACAAGTACGACGCCAACGACATCATGCCCAAGGGCGAGACCTGCGAGTGCGGCGCTTCCGACTGGGAGAAGGACCCCGACATCATGGACGTCTGGTTCGACTCCGGCTCCACCTGGAGCGCCGTCTGCCGCGAACGCCCCGAGCTGACCTGGCCCGTCGACCTGTATATGGAGGGCGCCGATCAGTTCCGCGGCTGGTTCCAGTCCAGCCTGCTGACCTGCGTGGCCACCCAGGGCGTCGCCCCCTACAAGGGCGTGCTCTGCCACGGCTGGGTCGTGGACGAGCAGGGCAAGCAGATGCACAAATCCGCCGGCAACGGCGTCGAGCCTTCCGAGCTGATCCGCGACTATGGCGCCGACATCGTCCGCCTGTGGGTTGCTTCCAGCGACTACACCGTGGACGTGCGCGCCGGCAAGGAGATCTTCCGCCAGCTGTCCGAGGCCTACCGCAAAATGCGCAACACCGCCCGCTTTATGCTGGGCAACCTGAACGGCTTCGACCCCGCCAAGGATATGGTGGAGGACAGCCAGCTGTTCGAGATCGACCGCTGGGCGCTGGAGGCCACCCGCGCGCTGACTGCCACCGTGCGCGACGCCTACGAGAATTACGATTTCAGCCGCGCCTACCACGCCATCTACAATTTCTGCGTCATTGATATGTCCAACTTCTACATGGACGTCATCAAGGACCGCCTCTACTGCGCCGACGACCAGGCCCGCCGCTGCGCCCAGACTGCGCTCTATCGCATTCTGGTGGACTTTACCCGGCTGCTGGCGCCCATCCTCTGCTTCACCAGCCAGGAGATCTGGAGCTATGTTCCCAAGCTGCCCGGCATGAAAGAGTATGTGGTCTTTGAGCAGATGCCCGAGGCCGGCGCCCCCGCCGATGCGGCTTTCACCGCCAAGTGGGACCGCATCATGGCGGTGCGCGATGACGTGAAGAAGGCGCTGGAGCAGGCCCGTGCGGACAAGAAGATCGGTTCCTCGCTGGAGGCTTCGGTCACGCTGTACTGCAATGCGGAGCTGTATGACTTCCTCAACGCCATCCCCATGGACGAGCTGGCCGATCTGATGATCGTTTCCCGCATCACCCTGGAGCAGGGCGAGGGCGGCGTCAAGGGCCTGGTGGACGGCCTGGGTGCGGCGGTGGAGCCTGCCGCCGGCGGTAAGTGCCTGCGCTGCTGGAAGTACGATCCCGCCGTGGGCGAGGACGGCCTGTGCCCCCGCTGCGCGCGCGTGCTCCATGGCTGATCCACAACAACTATAACACGAACAGCCGGTTTCTCTGTCTGACGGGGAGGCCGGCGTTCGGCTGAACATTCCATTTTCACACAAGGAGCCTGCATGCTGTACGGTTTTCTCTCGGTGGCGGCGGCCGCTGTGCTGGTGGCCATCGACCAGTGGATCAAAGCCTGGGCGACGGCCAACCTGATGCCCGTCGGCGCCATGCCGCTGATCCCCGGCGTTGTCGAGCTGCGCTATTCCCTCAACGAAGGCATGGCCTTCTCGCTTTTGTGGGGGCGGCAGGGCTTTCTCATTGCCGTCACCTCTGTGGCGCTGATCGCGCTGACGGTCTATCTGTTCTGGAAGCGTCCGCCGCTGGTGGAGCGCATCGCATGGACGATGGTGCTGGGCGGCGGCGTGGGCAACCTGATCGACCGCGTCGTGTCCGGCAGGGTGGTGGATTACATCAACCTGCAGTTCATAGATTTCGCCATCTTCAATTTTGCCGACATTTACGTCACCGGCGGCATCGCGCTGCTGTTTGTCGCCGTCCTGGCCGGGGAACTGCGGGAACGGCGGAGCCGGAAAGAGCAGGACGCCGGCGGCTCGAAACCGGAGGAGGACGCCGCCCCCGATGCAGACGCTTGAATTTACCGCCCCGCCGGAGTCGGCCGGCCAGCGGCTGGACCGCTTCTTGGCCGAACAATGCGGGGAACTGACCCGCAGCGCGCTGCAAAACCTGATCGAACAGGGGGCGGCGGCTGTCAACGGCCAGCCGGCCCCCAAGCGGTATAAGGTCCGGGCGGGGGACTGCGTGACGCTTACCGTCCCCGACCCGCGCCCACTGGAGGCGCAGCCCCAAAACATCCCGCTGGATATCGTTTACGAGGACGCCCACCTGATCGTGGTCAACAAGCCCAAGGGCATGGTGGTGCACCCGGCCCCCGGCAACCCGGACGGCACGCTGGTCAACGCGCTGCTTTACCACTGTGCGGGCGGCTTGTCCGGCATCGGCGGGGCCGTCCGCCCCGGCATCGTCCACCGTATCGACAAGGATACCAGCGGCCTTTTGGTGGTTGCCAAGGATGACGCCGCCCATCAGGGCCTGGCGGAGCAGATGGCGGTGCACTCCATCCACCGGGTCTACCACGCGGTGGTCTACGGCAACCTGAAGCAGGATTCCGGCACGGTGGACAAGCCCATCGGCCGCGACCCCCGCGACCGCAAAAAGATGGCCGTGACCGACGTGCACGGCCGCAATGCCTGCACCCATTGGCAGGTGCTGGAACGGTTCGGCGATTTTACTTATATTGCCTGCCGCCTGGAGACCGGGCGAACCCACCAGATCCGCGTGCACATGGCGTCCATCGGCCATCCGCTGGCCGGGGACCCGGTCTACGGTCCCCGCAGCGTCATCCGGGCGCTGAACGGCCAGTGCCTGCACGCCAGGGAGCTGGGATTTGTCCACCCGGCAACGGGGCGGTACATGCAGTTCGACTCGCCTCTGCCGCCCTATTTTACCGACTTCCTTGCCGGCCTGAGAAGGCGCGGCGGGCGGGAGGACTGACCGGGGCCGTTCCCGGGAAACGCGGCAGACGCCGCCTTGAGCCACTCCGATTGATTTCAGGATCCCACAAAGGAAAGGAACGCCGTCCATGAAGCAGACCCTGCGCGACTATCTTGTCTTTTGCGATATGGATAACACCCTGCTGACTGCCAAGGAGGGCATCCCTTCCTGCAATCGCACGGTCATCAAGCTGTTCACCGAGCTGGGCGGCCGCTTTACGGTGGCCACCGGCCGGCCGCCGGCTTCCATCCGCGCCGCGCTGGGGGACATCCAGCTTTCGTTGCCGGCCATCAGCTGCAACGGTTCGCTGATCTACGATTTCTCCACCGACACGGTGCTGCGCCGGGCCACATTGGACCGGCAGCAGGCCACGCAGGCCATCCAGGACGTGGTGCGCCAGTTTCCGCGCATCGGCGTCGAGGTCATGGCCCACGCGGGCGAGATGTTTGTGGTGCAGGCCAACGAGTACACCCACGCCCACCAGGTGGACGAGAAGATCCCCAGTGTGGCCTGCCCGCTGGACAGCGTGCCGGACGGCTGGGTCAAGGTGGTGTTTGCCAGCGATCCGGAGACCATCCGCAAGCTGTCCCAGTTTGCCAAGACCCGCTACTACGGGCGGGAAAATTATTTCCTGGCCACCAACAGCATCTATTTCGAGATCATGCCCGGCGGCGTGGGCAAGGCCAGCGGCCTGAGGGATCTTTGCACCCTGCTGGGCGAGCCGCTGCAAAAAACCATCGTGATCGGGGATTATTACAACGATCTGGAGATCATGCGGACGGCGGGGCATTCGGTGGCGGTGGCAAACGCGCCGGCCGAGGTCAAAACGGCTGCCGACGAGGTGACCACCTGCTCCTGCTCCGACGGCGCGGTGGGCGAGTACCTGTACCGGCTGATCGACAAGGCCATGGGGTGAGACCGGCGGCGCGCCGGCAAAGGAGGTCTGCGCATGAAAGTCAGCCAGCTGCTTAACCGGAAAAGCGTCCTGATCCATGCCGATGTGCCGGACGCCAGCAACGCGCTGGGGATCCTGGTGGAACTGCAGGAGGCCGGCGGCGTTATCACCAACGGCACCGCCTATTACAATGCCGTCTGCGACCGGGAAATCGCCGGGGGCTCCACCGCCATCGGCGACGGCATCGCCCTGCCCCATGCCTGCAACGCGGGCGTGACGGCGCCCGGCGTGGCGGCGCTTTGCCTGCGCAAGGGCGTGGACTGGGGCGCGCCGGACGGGAAGCCGGTGGACCTGATTTTTATGATCGCCATGCCGCCCCGGGCGCAGAGCGAACATTTGCTGATCCTGGCCCGGCTGGTCAACCTGATGTCCGACCCGGCCCTGACCCGCGCGCTGCGCGGCGCAGTTTCGCGCGAACGCTTCATCGAACTGCTGGCCCGCGCCGAGGCAGAACGGTTTGCCGAGTGACAGCCGGTGGAAACATTACAAAAGACGGCACAGCGCCAGAGTGTTCTGGCGGGCTGTGCCGTTTCTTTTTTGGCGTTTACGGGAAAAGGAAAATCTCCTCGATCGGGGCGTTGACCGCGCGGGAAATGTCGATCGCCAGTTTCAGCGACGGGTTGTATTGTGCCTTTTCCAACCGCATGACCGTCTCGCGACGCACGCCCACCTGCTCGGCAAGCTGTTCCTGGGTCAGCCCGCAGGCGGTGCGGTAGAACTTCAGCCGGCATTCAAATTCAGTACCCATGGGTCATTCCGCCTTTTCGTAGCGATACAAAAGGTACCGGCTCAGGAACAGCACCAGCGCATAGACCAGCGAGATGGAGATCAGCATAAAGATGGCGCACCATTCCACATTCTGCGAGAACATGCCGGCGCCCACCAGCCAGATCACGACAAACAGCAGGCCGAACCCGGTTTTGTAGGCGGTGCTTTCCGCGCGGCGCCGGTTTTCTTCAAACAGTTCGTCCCGCATGGTGTGGCTGAGTCGCCCCTCAAAAAACAAACCGAACAGTCCGAAAAAAATGAAGAAGATGAAGGGATAGATCACGCCCCATTCGGCGTAGGTCCAAAACCCCGCAAAGCCCAGAAATCCGAACAGACCGCACAGGCCCAGCCAGGGCGAAAGGCTGCGGGTATAACGGGCGTCCTGACTCTGCCTGCGCCCGGCGAAGGCGGCCCGCAGGCAGACTGCGGCCAAGTAGAGTACATACGCCAGCAGGCAGGCTCCGGCCGCCAGCATGGGCAGGTCGCGGGGCGAAAACTCGTAGGTGGAAAGGTCCATCGGCGCGACCCAGCGGCTGTCATTGAAGCATACCGAGTAGACTGCGGCCGCTGCCAGCAGGGCGGCGCACAGGACGCCCAGCACTGCCAGACGCTTGATCTGTTGTTTTGACATACAAATTACCTCCTTATTTGGACGGGCACCAGCAAAACGAAAGCCCCAAATCGGCGTTTGGCACATACCGGACGGCTTTTTGGAAGCGCGGCAATGCGGAGCGTTTTTGCGGGGGATTTGTCTTTTTGCGGTGTTGACGTTTCCGTTCGCTGCATTTTGTGGATGGAAAAACGGTTTGCAGCCGGCCGGCGGCAGAACAAAGAGAGCGGTATCCCTCAATTGTAATCTGAGATTCCATACCTGCTATCCCGGATAAGTGTGAAAAGAGAATCCTTATTGATGCAAAAGAAAGGTATGGATTTTCTTTTACAAATGAAATGAGACTGACTGGATAGTTGGTCTCTTTTCTGTTATGCTTT
>DWVD01000074.1 GCA_019120395.1 Candidatus Gemmiger faecigallinarum | reverse complement strand
ACGGTGCTGACAAGATAGATGCGGCAGGGTTTCATGGGAAAAAGCTCCTTTCAGATCAATAGCGGCCGGCGGCATCCAGCACATGGATGCGGCCGCGGGCGATCCCGGTCACGCGGTCCATGGCCGCTTCCATCGCGTCCATGGGGAAGAACTCGTTGGGGTACCGGACGGTGAAATCGCGCAGGCCGTCGGTAAAGGCGATGTTGTACTCGGTGGCGACGTTGACTTTGTTGATGCCAAGGCTGACGGCCTGGCGCACGTCGTCGTCCGACACGCCGCTGCAGCCGTGGATCACCAGCGGGATGGAGATCATGCGGCGCAGCGCGCGGATGCGGTCGAAATCCAGGCGGGCCTGTTTCTTTTTCATGTGATGGATGTTGCCCACGGCGACGGCCACGCTGGAGATGCCGGTCTCCTGCACGAACCGCAGCGCCTGCTCCGGCTCTGTCAGGAAATCCGGCTCCTGGCCTTCGCCCAGGTCCTCGGCCTGCAGGACCTGGCCGATCTCGCCCTCGACCGGGACGCCGAAACGGTTGGCCAGCCCGACGACGGCGCGGGTGGCGGCGATGTTCTCCTCGTCCGGCAGGGCGGAGCCGTCGTACATGATGGAAGTGAAGCCGCTGTTCAGGCAGGCTTCGGCCATGGCGTAATCGGCGCCGTGGTCCAGATGCACGCAGACCGGGACGCTGGCCTTCCGGGCCAGGTGGGTCGCCAGCGCGCCCACCTCGTCGGCCGGCAGATAGGACAGGAACTTTTTGCCGATCTGCAGGATCAGCGGGGCGCGCTCCGCCTCGGCGGCGCGGATCAACGCGTTTATCATCTCGTAGCAGTTGGCGTTGAAGGCGGGAACGGCGTAATGGTGCTGCATGGCGTGGGTCAGCAGCTCGGTGGATGTGACAAGCGACATGGTTACCTCCTGGAACTGTATATGGATTGTGGTCGCCCGTATCACAGGGCGGTATCGGGGCCGTAGTGCGCGCGGCAGAGCCGCAGGGCGGTTTCAAGATCGGGCACGCCGGCGGTGGCGCCGGCCCGGGCGCAGTTGGACCCGGCGACGGTGTTGGCAAAACGGGCGCAGTCCCGCGGCTGCCAGCCCCGGCTGACGCCGTACAGGTAGGCGGCGTCAAAGCTGTCGCCCGCGCCGGTCGTGTCGACGGCGTCGACCGGGAAGGCCGGCACGGAGACGGGCGGCTGCCCGGCGCAGAAACGGATGCTGCCCGCCTCGCCCCGTTTGGCGATCACCTGCTTTACGCCGTCCCGCATCAGGAAATCGGCGGCCTGGTCCGGGCGGTCGCAGTGGGTCAGCTGGGCAAGCTGGGCTTCGTTGGCAAAAAAGTAGTCGATCCATTGGGCAAAGGGGCGGATGCGCTGATACCACCGCCCGGTCGCGTCCCAGGAGGCGGTGTCGAAAGAGATCACGCAGCCCGCCCGGCGCGCCCGGCAAAGGAGGTCGGGCAGGTCGGGTTCCAGCGCAGGAAACTGGAAAAAGCCGTTGATGTGCACAAAGCCGTACTGCTCCCAGGGGATGGACGCCAGGTCGCGGGCGCAGTAGCGGCTGTTGGCGCCGCGCACGGTGGTAAAGCAGCGCTTGCCGTCGCCGCGCACCAGCGCCACGGCGACGCCGCTGGAGGATTGTTCGTCCACACACACCGGGCCGGCGTCCACATGGTCGGCGGCCAGGTCGGCCAAGATCGCCTGGCCGAAGGCGTCGGCGCCCAGCCGGCCGGACAGCGCCACCGGGGCGCCGAGCCGCCCCAGCGTCCGCGCGCTGTTGGCGGCGCCGCCGCCGGTGTCGGAAAGGATATGGTCGGCGACGAGGGTCTGTTCCCAGTGGCTGGGCAGCTCGTCCACGCCGCAGACCAGGATGTCCCGCATGATAAGGCCGAGACAGAGGAAATTTGGCTTCATTGGCAGCGCTCCTTTGGGGAAAATGAAATGGGGTCAGTGAGATGGGAATTAAATATTTTTTAAAAAATAAATATTTGCTTGCCTTCATCATAGACAAATCGCCGCGCTTTGTCAATGCCCCGGGCAAAATTTTGCAAAATCCCGGGCGGAACGGGAGAGAACGGCAGTTTTTTCCTTGTGTTGACAGACGCGGGGCGGCGTGTTATTTTAAAAACAGAAAAAACAGTGCGGCGCGCCATGGCAGGAACGCAACTCGGAACCGGGTGCGAAAAAACATGAACGGACGGCGAAAAGAAATCCGGCGCCGCCGGCATCCCGGCGGCGGAAATGACGCTGCGGCGCGACTTATCCCGGCGGACAGGGCCGGTGCGGGCCGCCTGCGCCGGGCGGACCGCACCGCAGGCCGGCCAAACGGCGGCAGGAAAGCCGCGGGCCGGCGCGGACGGGGCGCTGGCGGCGTCTTTTGGGCGGAAATAATTTAGAAAAAAGAAAATATCCGGAAGGAGGGATGGCATGTATTCCATTCTTGTGGTGGACGACGAGCTGCTGGAGCGGGAAGGCGTGACCTTTTTGCTGCGGAAATTCGGCTACCCGTTCCAGATCTTTACCCAGGCCAACGGGAAGGCGGCCATCGAGTTCCTGCAGGGGGCGTCGGTGGATGTGATCTGCAGCGACATCAAAATGCCCTTTGTGGACGGTTTGAGCCTTTGCGAGGAGGCCAAAAAGCTGAACCCGGCGGTCAAGATCGTGTTGCTGACCGCCTACAACGATTTCAGCTATACCCGGCGGGCCATCCGGGTGCATGTGGACGACTATATCATGAAACCGGTGGTCGTCTCGGAATTCCGCGAGGTGATGGACCGGCTGCTGGCCGAGCTGGACGCCAGCCGGGCGGAGCGGGAGCGCCGGCGGGAACTGCTGCGGGTGTACGAGGCGGCGCCGCCGGAACAGCGGGTGAAGGTGCTGGACGAGATCCTGCACGAATTGCAGAACAGCGTGCCCGCAGACGAGCCGGAAGGCGACCCGATGGCGGTGTCCGACCACCGGGCCATCCGGCTGGCCATGGCCTATATCCGCGAGAACTACGCCCGGGACCTGACCATGGACCAGCTGGCGGAAAAGGTCTGCCTTTCAAAAGGATACCTGAGCAACCTGTTCAAGAACGAGGTCGGCGTCAGCGTGATGCAGTACATCACCATGCTGCGCATGCAGAAGGCGCGCCAGCTGCTGCTGACCACGAATATGAGGCTGGGAGACATCGGCGAGATCGTGGGCTACCACAACCAGTCCTATTTCTGCCTGACGTTTAAAAAGTTTTACGGCGTTACGGCAAACAGCCTGCGCCTGGGAGAAAACCATGAAGATCCCTGAAACGCTGGCGCGCGCCGCAGGGCGCTTCCACGACCTGAAGTTCAAACAGAAACTGCTGTTTTCCTATATCCTGGTGGGCGTGCTGCCGTTTGTGGTGTTCTGCGTGTATCTGTACAGCCAGACGATGCAAAGCATCGAGCAGGCGGCGGAGGACGGGTTCTCCAGCGTGTTCCGGACCCATGTGGAGGCCATCCAGCGGCGGGCGGAACGGCTGGAAAACGCCATCGACACCATCTGCATGGACGATACGGTGTCCAACGTGGCGACCACTTCCTATACCAACGAGTATATGAAATATGTGGACATCACCGGGCGGTTTGACTCTGCGATCCAGAGCCTGATGCTGATGAACCCGGAGCTGACCTCCTACCGCCTGTACATGGACAACAACCTGGTGGGGGCGCGGCGGAATTTTCTGCCGATGGACCAGATCCGCGAGACCGACTTTTACCGCGCGCTGGGCGGCTCCTACCAGAGCCAGTGGTTTTATCAGGACGGCGAACTGTGCCTGGCGCAGCGGATCTACAACGCCTCGCAGCTGGACAACTTTGCGGTCATGGTGCTGACCGTCTCGGCCGACGGGATCTTCTCGGACCTGGAGGACGTGCCCTACCGGCTGGTCATGCAGGGCGGCGTCATGCACGAGGCCGGCCTGGACGGCGGCGAGGAACATTACCTGAGCCGGTCGGCCGCCATCCTGGGCGGGGCTGGCACCTTTACCATGTACCTGAACAAGTCCGAGATCGAAAAGGACGGCGGCGACACGCTGTTTGCGATCACGGTGGTGGTTGTGGCCATCTCGATTTTGCTGTTTGCGGCGATCCACGCCTTTTCGCGGACGTTCTCCCGCCGGATCGACCGGATCAACGGCTGCCTGTCCGGCGTGGTGAAAAATGATTTTGCGGTGCAGATCCCGGTGGACTATCACGACGAGATCGGCACCATGACGGAGTACATCAACAACATGATCGCCGAGACCCGCCACAGCATCTACGACGTGTACCAGAGCCGCCTGCGTCAGCGGGAGTACGAGATCCGCGCCCTGCAGGCGCAGATCAACCCGCATTTCCTGTACAACACGCTCTCGGCCATCAACTGGTATGCCCTGCAAAGCGGGGACGAGCGCATCAGCGGCATTGTGACGTCCCTTTCCCGGTTTTACCGCACCGCGCTCAACAGCGGCGAAAGCCTGACCACCGTGCGCAACGAGATCGAAAACATCCAGGCCTATCTGGACATCCAGCTGAGCATCCACAGCGATTCTTTTGACGTGCAGTACCGCATCGACCCGGGGGTCATGGCCTACCGCATCCCCAACCTGATCCTGCAGCCCGTTGTGGAAAACGCCGTGGAGCACGGGATCGACCACAAGGAGGACGGCAGGGGGATGCTGGAGATCCTGGCCGAGGACGCCGGCGGCGAGATCTGCTTCCAGATCCGGGACAACGGCCCGGGCATGGACCCGGAAACGCTGCAGCGGCTGCTGAAAACCAAAAAGACCGGGTACGGCCTGCGCAATGTGGACAAGCGCCTGGAGCTGTTTTTTGGCAAAAACTACGAGCTGAGTTTTGCCTGCGACCGGGGGACCTGCTGCACGATCCGGATCCCCAAAAAGACCGAACTGACCTGAACGCGCGCCCGAAAAAAGAGGCGCAAAAAAACATCCGCCCTGTGGTTGACAACCGGCGGGGCGGATGGTATATTGTGGCTGGAAAAAACGTTTTTCTGGCGTTCCGCGATGGGTTTTCGCCGCGCGCCCTGCGGCAGGGGAAAAGCGCCCCGCCGCAGGCCGGGCGGCTGCGGGCTGGAAAAACGTTTCGCCGCTGCGGCGGGGCCGCAGCGCCAAACCAAACCATGCAAAAGGCCGGGCGGGCCCGGCACGGGAGGGAAACCATGTATTGCCTGGAAAATGATGCAGTGGCCCTTGCATTTGACGAGCAGACCGGGGCCATCGTCGAGTTCACAAACCGGAAAACAGGGCGCGCGCTGGTAAGCCAGCTGGCGCTGGGGCTGACGCTGCTGCTGCCGATGGAAGGATGCCGGAACAACCGGGCGGAGAGCGGCTGCCAGAAGCTGGCGTCCTTTGCGCCCCTGCCGGACGGCGGCGCGGTGCTGCGGTACGATTCGGTTTTTACCCGGCACGGGGGCGAGCAGCCGGTCGCGGTGGAGATCACCGTGCGGCTGACCCCGGCGGGCGCGCGGTTTGAGACGCAGGTGGAGAACCGCTCCGGCCTGACGGTGGAGGAAGTGCAGTACCCCGCCTTTGGCGGGATCGCGCCCGGCGGGGCGCGGCAGCCGCTTGTGTCCCGCACGATGCATTTCCAGGGGGGCTTCAGCAGCCTGGAACTGGGCGACGGCTTTGCCAACCCCGGCTACTGGGGCACGGACTGGCCCACCGCCTGCCGGTCTTACCCCTCGCCGGAGGTCTCGGCGCCGTTCCTGCTGCTGGAGGACGGCCGGCAGGGCCTTTACCTGGGGGTGCACGGCGACGAGCCGTCCTTTGCCGGGTTCCTGCACGAGTACAGGCCGGGGTACGCCGACAACAAGCACCGCCGCCTGCTGCGCGACGGCGAGACCGGCCGCCCGGCCGGGTTCTGCATCAGCGTTTCGCAGCTGCCCTTTGCCGCCCCCGGCGAGACGGTGCGGCTGGCCCCGGTCGTGGCGGAGTTTTACCAGGGCGACTGGCACAGCGGCCTGGAACGCTACCGGGCGTGGCGCGACACCTGGTACAGCCCGGTGCCCCGGCCGTCCTGGCTGGACCAGGCGGATTGCTGGATGACGCTGCACATCAACTCGCCGGAGGGCTGCTGCCGGTACCGCTATACCGAGCTGCCGCAGCTGATGCGGCGGGCCGGGCGGCAGGGGGTCAAGGTGCTGCAGCTGATCGGCTGGGCGCGCGGCGGCCAGGACGGCGACGAGCCGTACCAGGACACCGACCCCCGGCTGGGCACCCGGCAGGAGCTGAAGGACTCCATTGCGCAGATCGAAGCGATGGGCATCCATGTGCTGCTGATGTGCAAATTTAAATGGGCGGACCAGAGCACGCCGGAGTACGCGCGGGAGCTGTACCCCCAGACCATGAAGGATATTTACGGCGACCCGGTCTACTTTGGCGGGTATTCGTACCAGACCACGCTGCAGCGGGTGTCGGGCGGCAGCCGGCGCGTGGGCGCGGGGCTGTGCCACCTTTCGGAGGGGATGCGCCGGATCGCGCGGCGCGAGATGGAAAAGCTGCTGGACCTGCGCCCCAGCGGCATCCTGTACGACGAGCTGGCCAACCCGCTGCTGCTCTGCTTTGACCCGGCGCACGGGCACCGGCCGGGCGCGTGCATCCATCCGGGCACGGTGCAGCTGGCAAAGGAATTTTACGCCATGGGCCGGGAAAAGATCGGCCCGGACTTTTTCATGGCGGGCGAAGGTCCCAGCGACGTGCTGAGCCAGTATTACCGGGGCGATTACATCCGTTCCGGCGACGGGAACATGGGCGAAGCGCGGCACACCCCGGCGTGGAAATACCTGGAACCGGACTGGCACATCGCCACCTGCCTGGTGGGCTTTGACGACCGGGAAATGGTCAACCAGTGCATGACCTACGGGTACGCCATGAACTATGAGCCTTACAATTTCAAGGGCACGCCCGACGACGTGCCGGAGACGGCGCGGGCGGTCACGGCGGCGCAGGCGCTGCGCATGAAGCTGAAGGAATATATCTGGGACGGCGAGTTCCGGCATACCGTCGGCGTCCGTGTGGAAGCGGCCGACGACCGTGTCGAGCACATCTATTCGCTGTTTGTCAGCCGGCGCAGCGGCCGCCGGACGGTCGTGGTGGCCAACCAGAGCGCCGGCATGGCGCTGGAGGCCAGGGTCTGCCTGGAGGGCGCGGAAACCTTTGACCTGTACCGGCCGGACGCGCCGGAAGCGGCGCCGTCGGGCGACCGGATCACGGTGCCCGCCCGGAGCTTCTGCGTGCTGGTGGAGCGGTGAACGCGCCGAAATTGGACGCCCGGCCATACCATTCCGTTCCGCATCATGGTATAATGAAAAAAATATGCGGATTGGAAGGAGCGGAATATGGCGACGATCGTTGACGTGGCGCGGCGGGCAAACGTGGCGATCTCCACGGTAAGCAATATCCTGAACGGCACCAAGTATGTATCCGACGAGGTGACGGAAAAGGTGATGCGCGCCGTGGAGGAGCTGAACTACGAGATCGACCCGGTGGCCCGGAACATGAAAAGCGCGCGCAGCCACAATATCGGTGTGGTCATCGCCAACAGCAGCCGCATCTTTTTCTCCTCGGTCCTGCGCAGCATCCTGGAAAGCGCGGCCGGGCTGGGCTATACGGTGATGACCTTTGACTCCAGCGATACGTTCGAGTGGGAAAAAAAATACATCACCATGATGTGCCAGAACCGGTTTGACGGGATCATCCTGGACTCGGTGGCCGAGATGGACGACGAAAAGTATTTCCGGTGGCTTGCCGGGCTGACCTACCGCAACAAGCGGATCTATGTGGCCAGCCTGGAACGGGATCTGTCCCGCTATGGCATCGACTCGGTCACGCCGGATAACTACGCGGGGGCGCAGGCGGTGGTGCGGCACCTGGCCGGCTGCGGCTGCAGCCGCCTGCTGCACCTTGCCGGGCCGATGAACTCCACCATGGCCGAGGAACGCGCCCGCGGCTTTTGCGACGCCGCGGCCGAGTGCGGCGCGCAGGCCGCCCGGGTGGCCATCGGCGATTTTTCGCCCCGCAGCGGCTACGACCTGGCGCTGGAGGCGTTCGGCGGCGGCCGGCCTGCCGGGTACGACGCGGTGTTCGCCGCCAACGACCAGATGGCGGTGGGCGCGCTGAAAGCGCTGGAAAAATTGGGGCTCCGGGTGCCGCAGGACGTGCGTGTGGCCGGGTTCGACAACACGTTCGTGGCGTCGCTGATCGAGCCTGCGCTGACCACGGTGCAGGTCTCCGGCCAGGCGCTGGGCGGCGAAGCGATGCGCCTGCTGGCGGCCCGGATCGAGCAGCCGGACCGCCCGGCGGAGTGCCGGTGGCTGGACGCCGGGCTGGTGGTGCGGACCTCCACCGACCCGTTCGCCGGCAAGGACGCCGAGTTCCTGCCCTGGTAACGCTGCGTTTGCAACAGGTTTGACGGCCCGCTGCGGCGGGCCGGTTTTACGGCGGCAAAGAAAAACGTTTTTCTTTGCGCTGATACATACATTTTAAAAAATCTGCGCCGCCTTTGGGGCGCGGAAGGGAGGTGAGCCGGAGGCTTGGGCCGGCCGGGACGCCCCGGCCGGAAAACGGCGCCGCCGCCCGGCGGGCAGGCGGACGACAACATCTGCAAGGAGGCTGATTGCCATGGAAAAAGAAGGATTGCTGCGCATATTGCAGGAAAACGGCGGAATCTTGAACCTGATCCTGGTATTTGTGCCCCGGCGGTTCGGCGCGTGCGGCAGGCGGCTGCGGCTGCATCCGGACGATTACTACGCGCTGGGCACCGCCCGCGGGTCCATCAAGGAGCGGTGGTTCTCGTCGGTGATCTGCGCGATGAACGGCCCCGAAGCCGCCCCGGACGAGGGCATGAGCTACGTCAACGTGACCGGCACGGCGCAGGGCAAAGTGTCGCTCAAGGATTTTGTGGACGCGCTGGGCCCGGCGCTGATCGGGGAGGCGCTGTACAAAAAGTACGGCACCTGGCCCATGTACTCCAAGTTTTTTGACTACGAGGGGCCGTTGTTCCACCATGTGCACCTGGACTTTGCGGCCGCCGCCCGCGTGGGCAAGCTGGGCAAGCCGGAAGCCTATTACTATCCGCCCCAGTACAACAATTACCCGGGCAATTTCCCCCACACTTATTTCGGCTTTGACCCGGACGTGACCCGGGACGAGGTGAAGCAACGCCTGGCGGGATACCTGCGGGAGGACACCCGCATCACCGAGCTGTCCCGCGCTTACCGGATCGAGCTGGGGACGGGCTGGTACACGCCGCCGGGGGTCATCCATGCGCCGGGGTCGTTCCTGACTTACGAGCCGCAGTGGAACTCGGACGTGAACTCTGTCTTTGAGAACATCTGCCAGAACGAGATCTATGACAAATCCTTCCTGAACGAAAACTGCCCGCCGGACCGGGCCGACGATCTGGACTACATCATGGATCTGCTGGACTGGGAAAAGAATGTGGACCCCCACTACCGCAAGACCTATTTCCGCCCGCCGCTGACCGCGCTGGAGACCGGCGCCTGCACCGAAAAGTGTGTGGCCTACGGCAACGATTACATCGCGGCCAAGGAGCTGACCGTCCAGCCCGGCCAGACCGTCCGGGTCCGGGACGACACGGCATACGGCTGTATCCTGACCCAGGGCTACGGCAGGATCGGGCAGCACCGCTGCGCGGCGGCGGGCATGCTGCGGTTCGGCCAGACCAGCGAGGACGAGTTCTTTGTCTCCTGCCAGGCGGCCAGGGAGGGCGTTGTGATCGAAAACCACAGCGCCTGCGAACCGCTGGTGATGCTCAAGCATTTCCCCAGCAACGAAAACACCCCGGCGGCGCGCTGACAGAGCGCCGCCGGAAACAGGCCCGGCGGCATGGCCGGGCGCAGGGAGGGACGCTGAACAATGAAGGAGTACAGGCTTGCGCTTTACGAAAAAGCCATGCCGGACGGGCTGACCTGGGCTGAAAAGCTGCGCGCCGGGCGCGAGGCCGGCTTTGACGCGCTGGAGCTGAGCATCGACGAATCGGACCGGCGGCTGTCGCGGCTGGAATGGAGCGGCGCGCAGCGCCGGGAGCTTTTGCAGCTTTCCCGGGAAAACGGGATGTATATCAACACCATCTGCCTCAGCGGGCACCGGCGCTGCCCGCTGGGCAGCGCCGACAGCCAGGTGCGGCAGCAGGGTATGCAGGTCATGCGGCAGGCGCTGGAGCTGGCATACGACCTGGGGGTGCGGATCATCCAGCTGGCCGGATACGACGTGACCTACGGCGAGCCGTCCACCCCGTCCACCCGGGAGCGCTTTTTGGAAAACCTGGCGCAAAGCGTGCAGATGGCCTCGGCCTGCGGTGTGGTGCTGGCGCTGGAGACCATGGAAAACAGTTTTATGAACACGGTGGAAAAGGCCATGTATTATGTGGACACCATTCATTCGCCCTACAAGGTGGTCTTTGCGCCCAACCTGATGCTGGTCAGCGACGCCGACGCCCAAAACCTGAAACAGTATGTGGCGGCGGGCGGCTGCCTGGTCGTCGGCGTGCGCGCCGGCATGAAAAACGAGGACAACGTGGTCACCGACCAGCCCTGGCCCGGGCCGCTCCGCGAGCTGTGCGGCGTGACGGTGGACGAGTTCGAGGCCTTCCCGGAGCACACCTGGAACACGGTGGAGTACCGCGGCAAGGTCTACGACGCCCGCATGTGGGCGGACGTGCTGCACAACGAGACCGCCCAGGTGCAGGCCGTCTATCACGACAAATTCTACCGCGGCAGCCCTGCCGTGACCCGGAACCGGTTTGGCAAAGGCTCGGCGGTCTATTTCGGCGTGGCGGGCTGCCCGGACTTGATCCGGGACTACCTGCCCGACCTGCTGGCCGAATATGGCGTCTCCATGATCCCGGTGCCCGGGGAAGTGTATGTCACCGTCCGGGAGAGCGCGGAGAAAAAATATCTGTTCCTAATCAACATGAACCGCGCCGATGTGGGCGTCGACGTGCCCTTCCAGGGCGTGGACTGCCTGACCGGCAGGCGCGTCGGCACGCGGGTCCTGCTCCCGCCGCTCGGCGTGGTGCTGATGGACTGCAGCCCGGAAACGCAGGAGTAAAAACGCACCGCCCCGCAGGCGGTGGAAGATCAGCCGCCCGGCCCGGACGCTTTTTGCCCGGCCGGGCGCTTTTCTGTGCCTGCGCCCGGGAACGGCGCCTGCATCGCTGCCGGCGGCTTTTTGATAAAAGCAACAAAAATAATATCACGTTGCAAAAGTCCGGGCGGAAAACCCGCCCAAAACGTAGGTTCGACGCTTTTTCCCGCGCCGCGGCGGACCGGGGAGACAAAAATCCTGCCGCAGGGACCGGCGCCCCGCCGCCAAACCGGTTTTTTGCGCCGTCTTTTTAGCAGATTCAACAAATATGAACGTGTGTGCTTGATTTTTTGGTCACTGAGTGTTAGTATTAGTTATGATTTGGAGGCATTCCGATCAGGAAAAACGGAAATTCGGTCGGATGCCTCCGTTTTATTAACCTATGTAAACAACGGAATCTAAATTCCGTTGAAAATCAGGCGCTTGCGCGGAAAGGGGGCTGGCCGTGGACACAGGCAGCGAGACGATGCAGAGGGCTTTGCTCTCGGCATTTCTCCGGGACCGGGAGGCGCGCGGCAGCCCCCGGCGCTTTGGACACGCATCCCGGCCGCAGCAAAAGCGGCTCTGGTACATGGCGCGGCGGGGCATTTGCCGCGGGCCGGTATCCGCCGGCCCCGAACGGCCCGCCCTGCATCCGGGGCCGCTGAGACGGCGGGCAGACAAAGCGGGCGGCTGCGGCCGCCCGGCATGAGCAAAACGATAACGATCCCCACAAAATCCGGGTAAAGACCTGGTAAGAGGAGTTGAACGAACCATGAAAAAACGTGTTCTCAGCGCAATTCTGGTGCTGTGCATGGCCTGCGGACTGGTAAGCACCGCGTGGGCTACCGATGAAGTCCAGGCGGCGCCCACGCCGGAACCGA
>DWVD01000073.1 GCA_019120395.1 Candidatus Gemmiger faecigallinarum | reverse complement strand
CATCGGCGGCCAGGACATGAAGTGCTTCAAGATCGAGGACGGCGCCATCAGCAACATCTTTTTGAACGAAGCCTGCTCCTCCGGCTGCGGCAGCTTTTTGCAGACCTTTGCCGAGGCACTGGGCTACGATGTCAAGGAGTTTGCGGCCCTTGGCCTGTTTGCCGACCGCCCGGTGGACCTGGGCAGCCGCTGCACCGTGTTTATGAACTCCTCGGTCAAGCAGGCGCAGAAGGACGGCGCCTCCATCGAGAACATCAGCGCCGGTTTGTCCATCTCGGTGGTCAAGAACGCGCTGTACAAGGTCATCCGCGCCTCCAGCCCGGAGGAACTGGGCCGCAACATCGTGGTGCAGGGCGGTACCTTCTATAATGAAGCCGTGCTGCGCGCCTTTGAGAAGGAGATGCACGTCAACGTCATCCGCCCCGACATCGCCGGCCTGATGGGCGCTTACGGCGCGGCGCTCTACGGTAAGAGCAAGACCGCCGCCGGCCACACCAGCAGCGTGCTGACCCCGGAACAGCTGGCCAATTTCAGCCAGAAGGTCAATACCGTCCAGTGCAGCGGCTGCGGCAACCACTGCCAGCTGACCATCAACATTTTCTCGGACGGCAAGCGGTTCATCTCCGGCAACCGCTGCGAGAAGCCCGTCACCGGCAAGGCGTCGGACGAGTCGCTGGACCTGTACGCCTACAAGCTGGCGCTGCTGCTGGACTACAAGCCGGTGCCCGGCAAGCGGGGTAAAAAGATCGGCATCCCGCTGTGCCTGAATATGTACGAGCTTTTGCCTTTCTGGCACAGCTTCTTCACCACGCTGGGGTACGAGGTCGTGGTCAGCCCGGTGTCCAACCGCACCATCTACCAGGAGGGCCAGGCCACCATCCCCAGCGATACCGCCTGCTTCCCGGCCAAGCTGGCCCATGGCCATATCGCCGAGCTGTCCAAAATGGGCGTGGACCTGATCTTCTACCCCTGCATGACCTACAATGTGGACGAGGGCCTGGGCCAGAACCATTACAACTGCCCGGTGGTCGCCTACTACCCCGAAGTGCTGGCCGGCAACTGCCCCGAGCTGGAGAAGATCCCCTTCTTCTACGAGTACATCGACATCGCCCGCCGCAAGGATTTCACCGCCAAGATGCCCAAACTGCTGGAGAAGTACCTGCCCGGCATCCCGCGCCGCGAGGTCAGGGAAGCCATCGACGCCGCCTATGCCGAGTATAACCGCCACATGGCGCTGGTCCGCCAGAAGGGCGAGCAGATCATCGAGAAGGCCCGCGCCGAGCACCGCCGCATCATCGTGCTGGCCGGCCGCCCCTACCACGTGGACCCGGAGGTCAACCACGGCATCGACAAGCTGATCCTGCAGCAGGGCGCCGCCGTCGTCACCGAGGATTCCATCTCCGACCGGGTGCAGCCCTTCAAGACCACGGTGCTCAACCAGTGGACCTACCACAGCCGGCTGTACGCGGCGGCCAAGTACTGCACCACCCAGCAGGACATGGACCTGGTGCAGCTGGTGTCCTTCGGCTGCGGCGTGGACGCCATCACCACCGACGAGACCCGCGAGATCCTGCAGGCCGGCGGCAAGCTGTACACCCAGCTCAAGATCGACGAGATCACCAACCTGGGCGCGGTCAACATCCGCCTGCGCAGCCTGTTTGCCGCGCTGGACGAGCGCGCCGGCAAGATGTAAACACTGCTTGCGTATCACATAACTGCGAGGGAGCCCCATGGAATACACTACCCCCAATTTTACCAAGGACATGATCCACACCCACAAGATCCTGATCCCCAACATGGCCGTCATCCAGTTCCGGCTGATGCAGGCCGCATTGGAGAAGGAAGGCTACAACGTGGAGGTGCTGGGCAACTGCGGCAGCGAGGTCGCCCAGCTGGGCCTGAAATATGTCCATAACGACACCTGCTACCCGGCGCTGCTGGTCATCGGCCAGTTCATCGACGCACTCAACAGCGGCAAGTATGACCTGGACCACACCGCGCTGCTGATCACCCAGACGGGCGGCGGCTGCCGCGCCTCCAACTACATCGCCCTGCTGCGCAAGGCGCTGGTCAAGGCCGGCTACGGCAACATCCCGGTGGCGTCGCTGAACTTCTCCGGCCTGGAAAAGGACAGCGGCATCCCGCTTACGGTCAAGCTGCTGCGCAAGGTCATTGCCGCCATCTTCTACGGCGACCTGCTGGCCAGCCTGCGCAACCAGGTCCACCCCTACGAGAATAACCCCGGCGACGCCGAGGCCATGACCGAAAAGTGGATCAAGACCATCCAGGGCTGGATGCACGAGGACAAGTATTACAGAGCCCACGACATGAAGCGCCAGTTTGAGCCGATCGTGGCCGACTACGCCTCCATCCCCGTCACCCGCACCCCCAAAGTCAAGGTCGGCGTGGTGGGCGAGATCTACGTCAAATACTCGCCCCTGGGCAACAACGATCTGGAAAAGTTCCTGGAGTCCCAGGACTGCGAGGTCAACCTGCCCGGCCTGATGGGCTTTGTGGAGTACTGCGTGGCCAACTACACCATCACCCAGCAGCTATACGGCGGCAACGCCCTGGTGGCCGGCGGCGCCGACGCGCTGCTGAGCTGGCTGGACTCCATCGGCGAGGCGATGAACGAGGCGCTGCGCCGGCACGGCTTCTACGCCCCCGGCTCCTTCCGTGAGCTGATGAAAAAGCCGGAAGGCATCATCTCTCTGGGCGCCAAGATGGGCGAAGGCTGGCTGCTGACCGCCGAGATGATCGAGCTGGTGGAGGGCGGCTACGCCAACATCGTCTGCGCCCAGCCCTTCGGCTGCCTGCCCAACCACATTGTGGGCAAGGGCATGATCAACAAGATCCGCGCCCTGCACCCGGAGGCCAACATCACCCCCGTGGACTACGACCCCAGCGCCACCCGCGTCAACCAGGAAAACCGCATCAAGCTGATGCTGGCTGTCGCCAAAGAGCGGCTGGAGAACGGCGGCAAAGACGTTTCCCCCGTCACCGCCGAGGACCTGGCCGGCGGCGCGCCCAAGGTCGAGACTGCCGTGCCCGCCGACATGTGAGCGGGCGGCAGATGCGCCCCCCTGGGCGGACAGAACAACAGCAACAGAACAGGCCCTGCCGGGAAACTTGCCCGGCAGGGCCTGCTTTTGCGTTCTGTTTATGTACTATAAGATATGATCGGGCAGGCTGCTCTCTGCGGGATGCCCCGCACGGCGGGGGAGAGCTGTCAACTCTCCGCCGGCGCCTCCCGGCGCACCTGGTACAGCTTCCACACGGCAAAGGCGATGCAGGCGGTGACAACCACCACCACGGCCTCGGTCAGCCACATGTTCAGCCCCAGCACCTGGTACAGCCCGGCAGGCAGGTTGGCCAGCGCGTGCAGGCCGATGGCCAGCGCATAGCCCCACAGGGGCAGCCGTTTGGTCACCACCATCCAGATCAGCATGGACAGGGCGATGTGCAGCGCGATGGCCGCCAGGCGCTCGACGCCGCCGGCCAGAAACTCCACCGACGGGATGGCCGACGCCTGCTGCAGCTGGGCCACGGCGGCGTCGTAGTTCTCGCCCTCCAGCCCGGCCAGCAGGCTGTCGGTGTTGCCGGCGTTGATGGCGACCATGACCATCAGGTTGCTCAGCATCGTCATGCCGGCCAGCATGATCGCCTCGATGCCGCCGTGTCCCACGCCGTAGGCAAAGCCCGTCACCGCCGAGGCGTCCTGCTTTTTGCACAGGAAGCGCAGGCCGATCAGCCGGGCGGTCTCCTCAAACAGGCCGGCGGCCAGGCAGCCGTACACGATATACAGCATGCCGTTTTCGCCAATGACGGGGAACAGGCTGAGCATGACCGAATGGAACAGCTGCTCCAGCACCAGCGCGCCGACTATAAAGCAGAGCGCGCCGGTGCACACGGCCATCAGCGCGCTGCGGGACCTGCGCATGCAAAGTACGGTCAGCCCGATGGGGACGCCGAAAGCGATCAGCGCTGTAATGGCGCAGAAAACGATGGACAATACAGGAACCGGAGAAATCATAAACAGCTTCCTCTCTTTTTGGTATTTGCCTGGCGGGCGGCGCATGCCGGACGCTGCTGTTAGACAAATATCTAAATAATGAGGTTATTATACACGCCGCCGGCTGCCTTGTCAACCTGCCGCGCAGGCCGGGGCGGCCCGGACGAAACAGGCCGTTTTTGTGCAAAAATGGGGCGTTTTCCCCACCGGGGCCTTGTTTTGGGGCGCAAATCCCCTGCAAACGGCCTGTTTTGGCGGAAAAGTGGGCAAAAAGACTTGCATTTTTCGCAGGTGTGTGGTATATTCCTAATGTTCGATGATTGACTTTTGGAAGTGGGCCGCCGAGGTCCGCTTTCTTTTTATGATAGGGGGCTGTTTGATGGGCAAGGCCAAAAAGGCGCAGGGAACAGGCGGCGCGGCCGCTGTGGTGGAACAGCTGGTCCGCCCCACGGTGGAGGGCATGGGCCTTCAGCTGTGGGACGTCCGTTTTGAAAAGGAAGGGCCGGACTGGTTCCTGCGCGTGCTGATCGACCGGGACACCCCGCTGGACACCGATACCTGCGAGGCGGTCTCCCGCGCCATCGACCCCATTTTGGACGAGGCCGA
>DWVD01000072.1 GCA_019120395.1 Candidatus Gemmiger faecigallinarum | reverse complement strand
AGGCGCCGATGACCTCGGTCCCGTCCAGGCAGAGCACCGTGTCCACGACCGTGGTGGCCTTGTAGGTCGAAACCAGTTCCCGCGCCACGGCCCGCGCCTCGGACAGGCGGCTTTTGGGCATCGTCACGTCGATATAGTAATTGATATGGCTGTGGCTGGTGGCGAAGTGCCCCTTCGCCACACGCAGATACAAGTCCGCCTTTTTGGTGGGAATTTTGACCAGATGCATTGCCATGGTGTGCTTCTCCTTTCGGCGCCGGCGTCCCGCCGGCCGCAGCTGCAGTTTTTGCCGGAGCTTTCCCCGTCCGGGGCGCACCGGCATGCCTGTCTGATAATATCTATTGTACCTTCAACCACCCGCTTCCTGCAAGCGGGTAGCGGATGGTAAAACCGCCAAAATCGTGCGGGAAAATTCGGCGTTTTGCCGCTTTGGCCGCGCCTGCGCAGGCCCCGCCCCCGCGGCATGCCGGCCTTTGCGCAAAAGTGTCTTTTCCAACCGGGCCGCGCGTGGTATAATGATATCCACAGGAACAAAAAAGTCTGTGCAGGATCGGGCGGCGCCGAAAAGCGGAGCATTGCCGGGCGGCAATTCCGGCAAAGGGGCTCCGCTTTGCGTTTCCGGCCCTGCCCGGCACAGGCCGTCAATGGAGGATATCGTGGCAACCATCTACAAACTGGCAGCCCTGGGCGGCGACACCGTGGCGGTGCCCAGGCTGATTTTTTCCCATCTGCCGCGGGTGGACGGGGACACCGTACGGGTGGCGCTGTATGTGCTGGACAAAAACTGCACCGACCCCCGCGCCATCGCCCGCGACCTGGGCTTAAAGAGCATCGAGGCCGCCAACCGGGCGCTGCAGTACTGGTCGGGCGCCGGGCTGCTGGAGCCGGACCGGGGCGCGCCCGCCGCCGCTGCGCCGGAGCAGAAGCCCGCCGCCGAGATCGACCTGGCGGCCGTCAACGACCCGTATGTGGCGGTGCTGTGCGAGGAAGCCCAGACCGCCTTTGGCAAGGCGCTGGGCCGCAGCGACCTGCAGCGGCTGGTGGGGCTGTACCTGAACGAGGGCTGGCAGCCCGACGTGCTGCTGCTGTGCTGCGCCGAGGTGGCCCGCCAGGGCCGCCGGACGGTGGGCGCCGTCAGCCGGGAGCTGGGCCGCTGGCGGGAAGCCGGCGTCGAGACCGGCGAGGACGCCGAGCGGTATCTGCGCCAGGTCAAGCAGCGGGAGGAATGGTGCGCCGAGGCAGCCCGGCTGTTCGGCGTCGAGCCTCAGACGCTGACCCGGTGGGAATGCCGCGCCATCGCCCGCTGGCACGAGGAATGGCATTTCGGCGCCGACATGATCGAGGAAGCCCTGCTGCGGGCCGACGCCCACCGCACCGTGCGGTATGTGGACGGCATCCTGCGCAGCTGGCGCAGCCAGGGGCTGACCAACGTCAAGGCGGTGCGGGGTAAGGGGGCTTTGTCCCCCGCCAACATCCTGGCCACCGGCAGGCAGCCGGCCAAGCAGCCCGCCAGGGACCTGTTCAACCGCAACTGGAACGCGGTATTTGACGACGAAACGGAGGAATAAGCCATGCGCACCCGCGACGAACTGTTCCGCGCCGCCCAGCGTGAGGTGGCCGCCCGCCGCCAGCGGGCGGTGACCCGCGCCGAGGCCGCCCGCCGCGAGGCGGTCCGCCGCCACCCGGAGATCGAGCAGGCGGAGGCCCGCCGCACCCGGCTGGGCGCGGCCTACCTGATGGCGTCGGCCCAGGGGGCGGACATCACCAAGCGGGCGGCGGCCCAGCGCGCCTTTGAGCAGGCCGGCCGGGACGTGGGGGATGTGATCCGCGCCGCCGGGTACGACCCCGCCGAGTTTGAGCCCCGCTATACCTGCCCGCTGTGCAAAGACACCGGCGTGGCAAACGGCAGGCCCTGCCAGTGCGTGGCCGACCTGGCCCGCGCCCTGCGCCGGGAGGAGATCAACGCCGCGTCGCCGCTGGCGCTGTGCAGCTTTGACTCCTTTGACATTGACCGCTACCCCGCCGAGCCCGACCCCGACCTGGGCGGCCCGGTGCGGGACTACATGGCCAAGATCCTGGCCTTCTGCCGCAAATGGGCCGAGAATTTCAGCCCCAAAAGCCCCAACCTGCTGTTTATGGGCAGCGCCGGCCTGGGCAAGACCCACCTGGCACTGGCGGTGGCCGACGCGGTGCTGAACAAAGGGTACGACGTGCTGTACACCAGCTCCGCCGCGCTGGCCGCCCAGCTGAGCCGGGAACACTTTGACCGGGACAGCGACGACGACTGGCTGTCCGCCTGCAAGGAGGCCGACCTGCTGATCTTGGACGACCTGGGCACCGAGTTCATGACCCCGCTGGCCGTCAGCATGCTGTATGAGCTGATCAACACCCGTATGCTCTGCCGCCGGCCCACCGTCTACACCACCAATATCGTGGACCAGGCGGTGTTCGAGGCCCGCTACACCGAAAAGGTCGCCAGCCGCATGCTGGGCAACTGCCGGATGTTCAAGTTTTTCGGCGCCGACCAGCGGCTGCAATAAGCCGCCGCCATTTTGCCGCAAAACGCCGCCGCAGGGTGTGGGGAGAACTCCCCGCCCTGCGGCGGCGTTTTTTATGTCGGGTCCTGCCGGTTTGCACGGCGCTGCCGGGCGGCCGCGGCGGGCAGGCGTTAGAACAGCAGGTCGTCGTCGGTGCCGGGGCGGTGGCCGGTCAGGCGGTTCCACAGCGCGATGCCGTGCTCCACCAGGTACTGGGCGGCGTTCATCGTCGGCACCACCAAGATCACGAACACCGCCAGCACCAGCGTGCCCTGGGCGTCCAGGCGGACCAGCTCCAGCAGCGGCGCAAACACCGCAGCCGCGGCCAGGCCCAGCACCAGCATGCCGCCCCACAGCACACTGTGCAGCGGCGTAAAGGGCTTGCACACCCGCCACAGCACCGCCAGCCCCACCGCAAACAGCACAAAGGTGCAGATGGTGGAAAGCTCGGAATTTTCCAGCCGGAACACACAGGCGAACAGCTGCACGCCCAAAAGCAGCACAAAGTCGGTCAGGCCGCCGGGCAGCGCCTTGCGCAGCACGTTGCGCAGGAAATGCCCCTGGATGCGCTCGTGGTTGGGTTCCAGCGCCAGCACAAAGGACGGGATGCCGATGGTGGTGGCCGAGATCAGCGTCAGCTGCAGGGGCAGCAGCGGATAGGGCATGGCCACAAACAGCGTGACCAGGCTGAGCAAAAACGAGAAGATGTTTTTGACCAGAAACAGCGACGCCGACCGCTGGATGTTGTTGATGACCCGGCGGCCCTCCGCCACCACGGCGGGCAGGCCGGAAAAGTCGGAGTCCATCAGCACCAGCTGGGCCACCTGGCTGGCGGCCTGGGCGCCCGACGCCATGGCGATGCCGCAGTCGGCGTCCTTCAGCGCCAGCACGTCGTTGACGCCGTCGCCGGTCATGGCAACGGTGTGGCCGGCGTCCTGCATGGCGCGGATCAGCTTGCGTTTCTGCCCCGGCGTCACCCGGCCGAACACGGTGTACTTTTCCGCCGCGGCGGCCAGCTGCTCGTCGGTGCGCAGCGTCGAGGCGTCCACATACTGCTCGGCCCCCTGCACGCCGGCCTGGCGGGCCACCTCGCTGACGGCCAGCGGGTTGTCGCCGGAGATGACCCGGATGGCCACCCCCTGCTGGGCAAAGTAGCGGAAGGTCCTGGGGGCTTCGGGCCGGATGCGGTTGGACACCGGCACCAGCGCCGCAAAGGTCAGGCTGCGGGGGTCCAGCCCCGCCTTGGGGTCGGGCAGTTCCGGGCAGGCGGCCAGCAGCAGCACCCGGTAGCCCTTGGCAAGCCAGGGCTCCACGCGGGGGGCCAGCTCGGCATAGCGGGGGCCGGCCACAAACTCCGGCGCGCCGATGACAAAGCTGCCGTGGCCGGCAAAGGCGGCGGCGCTCCACTTGTAGGCCGAGTCAAAGGGGACGCGGCTTTGGGCCAGCCAGTCGCTGCCGCCGCCAAACCGGCGGCACATGGCGCGGGCGGTGTCGTTTTCCGGCTCGGTGCCGGCATAAAAGGCCCGCAGCGCCTCGTCCACCGCCTGGGACGGCCAGGCGGACTCGTCCAGCAGCACCGGGTCGCCGGCTTCCATCTGCGCCTCGGTGATGGTGCCGGTCTTGTCCACGCACAGCACGTCCACGCGGGCCAGCGTCTCGATGCAGTTCATGTCCTGGGCCAGCACCCGGCGGCTGGCAAGCCGCAGCATGCTGACCGCCAGCGCCACGCTGGTCAAAAGGTAAAGCCCTTCCGGGATCATGCCGATCAGCGCCGCCACCGTGGCCTCCACCGAGTCCCGCAGCGACAGCTCCAGCACGTCGTACTGCTGCAAAAACAGCAGGATACCGAAGGGGATCAGCAAAAGGCCGATGGCGCGGATCAGCTTGTCCAGCGAGAGCATCATCTCGCTTTTGGCCAGCTTGACGTCGGTTTTGGCCTCGGTCATCAGCCGGTTGGCGTAGGAATCCGCGCCCACCCGCGTCAGCTGGGCGCGCACCCGGCCGGAGGTCAGAAAGCTGCCGGAGCGCAGCCCGTCCCCCGGCTGCTTGGCCACCGGCTCGGCCTCGCCGGTGACCAGGGCCTCGTTGGCCTGGGCGCTGCCGGAGCGCACCACCGCGTCGGCGCAGATCTGCTCGCCGGCGGAAAATTCCACAATATCGTCCCGCACCAGCTGGCTGGCGGGCAGCTCCAGCAGCTTGCCGTCCCGCAGGCAGCGCACCTTGTGGGCGGCCACCAGCGTCAGCTTGTCCACCGCGTGTTTGGAGCGCAGCTGCTGCACGATGCCGATGACGGTGTTGCACACCGCCACGATCAGGAACCCCATGTTGGCAAAGCTGCCCACCGACCACAGCAGCGCGGCCAGCACCACAAACACCAGGTTGAAAAAGGTGAAGGTGTTTTCCCGCACGATCTGCCAGGTGGTCTTGGTGGGGCTGGCGACTTCGCGGTTGTCCAGCCCGGCTTCCATGCGGCGGGCGGCCTGGGCGGCGGTCAGGCCGGTATCCAGGTCGGGGTTTTCCACCGGCAGCGGCGGGTCGGCAGGGGCTTTGGGCCGGCCGGGGCGCGGGATGGCAAATTTTGTTTTGTCCTGTGGCAAGGCGGTTCACCTCGTTGTGCGCCGCCGGTCAGGGCGGCTGTGGTTGGGCGGTCCGGGCGGCAGTCCCGGCTGCGGCGGGCAGCGGCGTTTTTGCGGCCCTGCCCGGCATCTCTATTATCTTAAACGACAGAATATGAACAAATATAGCATCGGCCATGAAAAAAGGGTAACAGGGGCAGCCGCGGCCGGCTTGCGGAGCGTTTTCCCCTGCCCCGGCCCGCGCGGCAGGCGGGCAAACCGCAAAAAACGCCCGCAGGGGGCGCCGGGGCACTGGCCCGTTCGGCAGCCCCTGCGGGCGGTCTGTCTGCATATTTGCCCCCTGCGCGGCGCGTTACACGTCCTGCAGCTCCCCGCGGGAGGAAGCCTTCAGGTAGGCGTAGATAAAGCCGTCCAGGTCGCCGTCCATAACGGCCTGCACGTTGCCGTTCTCGTAGTTGGTGCGGTGGTCCTTGACCAGCGTGTAGGGCATAAACACATAGCTGCGGATCTGGTGGCCCCAGGCGATCTCGTTCTGCACACCCTTGATGTCGTCGATCTTGTCCTTGTGCTGCTGCAGGGCGATCTGGTACAGCTTGGCTTTCAGCATCTCCATGGCGTACTCGCGGTTCTGCAGCTGGCTGCGCTGGGTCTGGCAGGAGGTGACGATGCCGGTGGGCTTGTGGATCAGGCGCACTGCCGAGGAGGTCTTGTTGATGTGCTGGCCGCCTGCGCCGGAGGAGCGGTAGACCTGCATCTCGATGTCCTCCGGGCGGATCTCGATCTTGATGTCGTCGTTCAGCTCCGGCATGACCTCCAGCGAGGCAAAGCTGGTCTGGCGGCGGGCGTTGGCGTCAAAGGGGCTGATGCGCACCAGCCGGTGGACGCCGTTCTCGCTTTTCAGCATACCGTAGGCGTTGGGGCCCTTGACCATCATCGAGGCGCTCTTGATGCCGGCCTCGTCGCCGTCCAGCACGTCCATGACCTCCACCTTGTAGCCGTGGGCGTCGGCCCAGCGGGTGTACATGCGGTAGAGCATCTCGGCCCAGTCCTGCGCCTCGGTGCCGCCGGTGCCGGCGTGGAAGGTCAAAATGGCGTTGTTGGCGTCGTACTCGCCGTTGAGCATGGTCATCAGCTGCAGCTCGTCCACCGCCTTTTCCACTGCGTTGACGGCTTCCTCGCCCTCCGGGATCAGGCCGGGGTCGTTTTCCTCGGCCAGCATCTCCAGCATGGTGCCGGCGTCCTCGTACTGGGCCTGCAGCTTTTTAAAGCGGTCCAGCTTGCCTTTCAGGTCGCTCATCTCGGCGTAGACCTTCTGGCTCTTTTCCTGGTCGTCGTAAAAGCCGGGCAGCGTCATCTGGTGTTCCAGCTCGGCCAGGCGTTTCTCGCTGGCTTCGATGGCCAGTGCGTCGCGCAGGTCGTTGATGGAGGTCTCAAAACCGCCCAGTTTGGATTTCAGTTCGTCCAGCGTGATCATATGATTTTCAATACCCCTTTTTTCAATGCTCGGTTTATCGCACAAAAGCAGCCGCGGCCGGGACAAGGCAGAGCCGCGGCGCATACTAACACGGTAATAGTATAGCGGAAAGCGGTCCTTTTGTAAACCGCAAATCGTCCCGCCGGCGCGGTGTTAACAGAAATTTCTTTGCTTTTTATAGGTAACTGGGGTATAATTACCATAATCTCAGGCAAAGCCGCAGTTTCTGCAGGGTTTTGCCCCCGGACCTGCCGTCCGGGCTGTCATTATATCACGGAGGCTATCGAATGGCATTATATACAGGAAACCTTTGCCCTGTCTGCAATGAAGCGTTTACCGACACGGACGACGTGGTCGTCTGCCCCGACTGCGGCACCCCCTATCACCGGGCCTGCTGGCAGAAGGTCGGCGCCTGCGTCCATGCCGACAAGCACGGCGCCGGCTTTGAGTGGGTGCCGGACAAAGCGCCCGAAACGCCCGCGGACGCCGCGCCGGAGGAGCACATCTGCCCCAACTGCGGCGCGCACAACGCGGCCGGCGCGCGTTTTTGCGACCACTGCGGCACCCCCTTCTCGGCGGATCCCTTCCAGGAACGTAGCGCGTCGTCCAACAGCGGCCCGGTCTACACCCGGCCCGGCAATCCCGCGCCCGGTTCCGGCACAGCCGGCGGTAGCGCCGCCAACGGCGCGGCGGGCGCTGCGCAGCAGCCGGGCGGCTTTACCGGCGTCTACCGGCGCGAACTGCGCCCCGACGACACCATCGACGGCATCAAGGCAAAGGACTGGGCCAGCTATCTGGGTCCTTCCAGTCTGGCCTATCTGGCACAGTTTGTGCACATGGACGAGCTGAAGCGCAAAACCAGCGTGAGCTTTTCCGCCTTTTTCCTCGGCCCCCTCTATTTCTTTTACCGCAAAATGTGGAAAGAGGGCGTGATCTTCACCCTGGTATCGCTGGTCATGATGCTGCCCACCGTGCTTGCCCTGTTCCAGGCGGCCGGCTCTCCGCTGGTGGCCGGGGTGAACCTGGACTGGCTGGTCCCGGTCAGCTGGGCTTTCGTTTTTCTGGATTGGGCGCAGATGGTGGTGCGCAGCCTGTTCGCCTTCTACTGGTACAAAAAGGATGCGTCCCGCCGGATCCATGACATCTGCGCCCGCCTGCCGGAAGGGCAGGAGCGCTCCGACGCGCTGGCAATGCGCGGCGGCACCAGCGCCGCCGCCGTCGCCATCTATCTGCTGGCCATGCTGGGCGTTTCCCTGCTGATCTGCTGGCTGATGGGCTCCGGCCGTTCGCTGGCCCTGGATGCGCTGATGCGCGCCTATGCAATGTAAACCGCACGTCCGCCGTCCGCGGCGCCGTGTGCGGCCTCATGCCCGGCCCCGCTGCCGGGCGCGCGGCCAGAATATCAGCCCCGCCGCCGCAGCCGTACGCCGTCTGGGGCAGGCGGGCAGCTCAGGAGGAATCACAACCATGAAAACAGCATTGGTCATTATGGCGGCCGGCATCGGCTCCCGCTACGGCGGCGGCATCAAACAGCTGGCGGCCGTAGGCCCCAACGGCGAGATCCTGATGGACTACTCCATCCACGACGCCATCGAGGCCGGCTTTGACAAGATCGTCTTTATCATCCGCCGCGACATCGAGCAGGCGTTCCGCGAGGTCATCGGCGACCGCATCGAGAAGGTCTGCGCCGATCTGGGCGTGGAGGTGGCCTACGCCTACCAGGCGCTGGACGACCTGCCTTCGGGCGCCGCCCTGCCGGAAGGCCGCACCAAGCCCTGGGGCACCGGCCAGGCGGTACTTGCCTGCCGCGAGATCCTGCACGAACCCTTTGCCGTCATCAACGCCGACGACTACTACGGCAAGCAGGCGTATGTGGCGCTGCACGACTTTTTGGAACAGTACGACCCCGCCCATCCCGAAAAGCTGTGCATGGCCGGTTTTGTGCTGAAAAACACCCTGAGCGACAACGGCGCAGTGACCCGCGGCATCTGCAAAATGAGCGACGCCGGCTACCTGACCGGCGTGGACGAGACCAAGGGCATTGAAAAGACCGCCGGCGGCGCGGCCGCAGCCGGCAAGGCGCTGGATGTGGAGAGCCTGGTCAGCATGAACATGTGGGGCCTGACGCCCGAGTTCATGGGGCTTCTGCAGGACGGCTTTGTGGAGTTCTTTGACAAGGCCGAGGGCGACATGACCAAATCCGAGTATCTGCTGCCCATCTATATCGACGAGTTGCTGCAGGCCGGCAGGGTCAGCGTTCAGGTGCTCAAGACCCCGGACAAGTGGTTCGGCGTCACCTATCAGGAGGACAAGCCCGCGGTGCAGCAGGCGTTTGCCCAGCTGATCGAGCAGGGCGTGTACCGTTCCGACCTGTTCAGCGACCTGAAAAAGTAATTTTTCCCGGGGCGTTCCGCGGCGTTTGGGCCGGCGGCGCGCCCCGGCGTTTTTGTACCGCTCCGCCCCCGGCGGAGGCCTGCGGGGCGGGGGAAGCGCGGCGGCGGGGCGGCCCGCGTCAAATGCACAAAAGCATGGGTCTATCGCCCATGGAAAAGGGATGAAAAATGCGGTATCGTTATAATAACAGGAGGGTTGCCACTATGTCGAATGAATTTGTATCATCTGCTGCATCTGCCGGTCCCGCCGAGAGAGACACCGCCCTTGCGCTGGACGTGGAGCGCCTTTTGCGCTTTGGCCGCAAGCGCAAGCTGATCAAGGATCTGGACGTCATTGTCGCCCGCAACGCCCTTTTGGACATTCTGGGCCTGGCCGCCCCATACGAGGGCAAGGTCCCCAAAGAATCCTTCGACACCCCCACCGAGATTTTGGAGCACATGCTGGACCTGGCCGCGCAGAAGGGCCTGTTCGACAACACCGTGCCCCAGTACCGCATCAATTTCGAGACCCGGCTGATGGGCGCGCTGATGCCCCGCGAGAGCGAGGTCTGCAAAAAGTTCCGCAAGCTGTATGCGCAAAAAGGCCCCAAAGCCGCCACCGACTGGTTCTATGACCTGTGCGTGGTGTCCAATTACATCCGCACCGCCCAGATCGCCCGCAACATCCAGTGGACCACCGCCACCCCCTACGGCGAGCTGGAGATCACCATCAACCTGACCAAGCCGGAAAAAGACCCCAAGGTCATCGCCATGGAGCGGCTGCAGCCCAAAAGCGGCTATCCCCAGTGCATGCTGTGCAAGGAGAACATCGGCTACGCGGGGCGCATCAACTTCCCCGCCCGGCAGACCCACCGCATCGTGCCGCTGAACCTGGCCGGCGAGCAGTTCTACCTGCAGTACAGCCCCTATGCCTATTTCCACGAGCACTGCATCATCCTGCACGACGAGCACAAGCCCATGGAGATGACCCGCCAGACCCTGGCCGAGCTCTTTGACTTTGTGGCCCAGTTCCCCCACTACACCTGCGGCTCCAACGCCGACCTGCCCATCGTGGGCGGCAGCATTTTGAGTCACAGCCACTTTCAGGGCGGGCGGTATGTGTTCCCGATGCAGAAAGCCGCCGTCCGGACCAAACTTTCCAACCCCCGCTACCCCGGCGTGCAGGCGGGCATTTTGAACTGGCCGGTGTCCGCCGTGCGGCTGATCGGCCGTAGCAGCCAGCAGGTGCAGAACGCCGCCAACGACATCATGGACGCCTGGCACGGCTGGTCGGACGAGAGCGTGGACATCCTGGCCGAGACCGACGGCACGCCCCACAACACCGTCACCCCCATCCTGCACTATGACGACGAGCTGGGCTACATTCTGGACATTGCCCCCCGCAACAACCGCACCACCGCCCAGTACCCCGACGGCATCTTCCACCCCCACAAAGAGTACCACAACATCAAGAAAGAGAACATCGGCCTGATCGAGGTGATGGGCCTGGCCATCCTGCCCGCCCGGCTGAAGGACCAGGGCGCGGCCATCGCCGACATTCTCTCCGGCAAGGCGCCCAACACCAGCCGGGAGCAGGGCAGCCCGCTGGCCGTCCACGCCGACTGGATCGACGGGCTGATCGCTAAATATGGCGCCGCCCTGCGCCCCGACAAAGCCGAGCAGGCGGTGCGCGACGAGATCGGCATCGTGTTCAGCCACGTGCTGGAGAACGCCGGCGTCTTTAAGTCCGACGAGGCCGGCCAGGCCGCTTTCCTGCGCTTTCTGAAAGCGGCCGGGTTCACGCCGGCCAAAAAGTAAGGCAGTTTTCCTGCGTATTTCAAGGCCCGCAGCGGGCGGCGTTCCGCTGCGGGCCTTATTCGATGCCGCTGCGTTCCGGGCGGCCGAAAGGAGCCTTCCATGAAAGAATCCCTCTCCCGCTGGCTGCCGCCGTTGCTGTTGGCCGCACTGTACGTGCTTGCCTGCGTCGGTTATACCAGGCTTTCCGGCGACCCGCTGGGCATCGGCCTGGGCTGGAATCTGGTCTTGGCGGCCTTGCCGCTTGTATTTGGCCGGCTGGCCCTGCATTGCAGCCATGCGCTGCCCGCCGCCGTCTGCTGGCTTTTTTGGCTGCTGCTTCTGCCCAACGCCTTTTACTTTGTCACAGACCTGCTGCACACCCCCGCGGGCATGGAATGGCTGGAAAGCAATGCCACCGGGCAGGTCACGGTGCAGCACAGCAGCGAATTTACCCACTGGCTCCTGCTTGTGATCCTCGGCGGCGGAATGTTTTTTGCCTGGCTGCTGGGCTGCCTCGCACTGGACTGCCTGACCGACATGCTCCGCCGCAGGGCGGGGACCGCGGCGGCATGGGCCGGGGCGGCCGTCGTCTGCCTGGCCTGCGGGGCCGGCATATACATCGGGCGTTTCCTGCGTCTGAACAGCTGGGATGTTTTCCGCCCCGCCCTGCTGCTGCAAAAGCTGGCGGCCGCTGTCCATCCGGACGCCCTTCGGCTGGCGCTGCTGTTCGGCGGCACGGCACTGTTTGCCTACGCCGTATACCGCGCTCTGGTCCGTCTGACGCATCGGTCCGAATGATTTTTACATCCCGCCCGCCGGGTATGCGGTTTACAATTGTGGCAAAGCGGTGTAAAATCAAGGTATTCTTACTTTTTGTAGTTCAACCGCCCGCAGTTTTGTATGCCAATCTTCTGGAGGGAGGTCCACCCGCCATGTCCCTTGTCCGACCTGCCGGCCCGCCCCGCCGCCTGGCCGCCCTGGCGCTGGCCGGCTGCCTGATATTGTCCGGCTGCCAGCGGCAGCAGGCCCCCGGCGGCGAAACGCCGGGATCCGCCACTGCCGAGACCGCCACCACCGAGGCCGCCGTTCCTGACGCCAACGCCGCCGAAACCGGGGCCGATGCCGTCGTCGCCCAGACCGGCGCCGTCCTGGCCGAGACCCCCGACGCCGGCCGCAGCTATGTGGACGAGACGTTGTTCATCGGCGACTCCAACACCGCCCGCTACATGATGTACGCCGACGAAACCGGCGAGGCTTTCACCACGCTGGACAACAACATTGGCGTGGTCAGCATGGGCGCGGGGTCCATCACCACCCTGAAATGCGAGCAGTTTGTGGGTTACAGCCAGATGTACACCATCCCCGGCGCGGTGGCCATGCTCAAGCCCAGGCGCATCATCATCGGCTTTGGCACCAACAACCTGTCCGGCCAGTCCACCAACGCGGACAGCTTTATCGAGACCTACCTGAAAGGGCTGGAAGCCATCCGGGACGCCTGGCCCTACGCCGACATCATCGTCAACGCCATCCCGCCGCTGGACAAGCAGCGCGAAAACCAGAACCTGTACATGGTGCAGGTGGACGCCTACAACGCCGCCCTGGCCGAAATGTGCGAGGATAACGGCTTCAAATTTTTGAACAGCGCCGAGGCGCTGAAAGACCCGGACACCGGCTGGGCCAAAAAGGACTATACCCTGTCGGACGGGGTGCACCTGTCCAAAACGGCGGTCACCGCCTTTTTCGAGTACGTGCGCACCCATGCCTATGTCACCGAGGACCGCCGCCCCCAGCCTCTGGGGGACATCCCCAAGCCCAGCGGCACGCCGGTGGGCCTGATCAGCCAGGATCCCATCGCGGTGCGGGGCGCCAAGGTGCCGGTGGAGTTCGTCGCTTCCACCGGCGGCAGCCTGCAGGGCGACACCAGCCAGCTGGTCAAAAAGGGCGGCGCCTGCTCCACCGTGACCGCCGTTCCCAACGAAGGCTGGGTCTTTGCCGGATGGAGCGCGTCGCTGGGCTCCGCCGGCAGCAGCGCCAGTTTGACCTTTACGGTGCCCTCCAACGCGGACGCCGGCGGCGTGGTGCTGACCGCCCACTTCACCCCTGCCGAACATGAGCACGACTGGGTGGAGCTGGAGGACAAGCGCCAGCAGCCCGCCTGCCTGTACGCCGGCACAGCCTACTATCAGTGCAGCATCTGCGGCGCTTACGGCGAGCAGGAGCTGCCCGCGCTGGGCCATGCCTGGGACGAGGGCGCCGTGACCGCCACCCCCCAGCCCGGCGCGGAGGGCCAGCGCACCTTTACCTGCACCCGCTGCGGCGAGAAAAAGACCGAAGCCATCGCCGCGCTGCCGACGCCAACGCCGTCCCCCTCCCCGACGCCCGCGCCCACGCCCACACCGGTGCCGGAGCCGACGCCCACGCCGCACACACACCAGTATGCAGAGACCGAGCGGGTGGAGCCCACCTGCGGCGCTGCCGGCCATGTGACCATGCAGTGCAGCTGCGGCGCAAGTTATACCGACGAATTGCCCGCCACCGGCCAGCACACCTGGGACGAGGGCGTGGTAACGCAGGAACCCCAGGCCGGGGTTCCCGGTGTGAGAACCTACACCTGCACGGTATGCGGCTCCACCCGCATGGAGGGGATCCCCGCCCTGGAGCCGTCGGCGCCGCCGGAGCAGCCAGTCGACCCGGCCCCGCCGGAAACAGCGGCTCCATCCGCCGGCGGGGCGGATGGAGCCGCTGCGGACGGCCAGACCGCTGACCCGTCCGGCCCGGCCGCCTGAGCCGCCGGTTTTCCCCTGCCCCGCCCCGGGGCCTGTCACCACCCCGGGGCGGGCTTTTGCGGCGGTGACGCTTTTTCTCCGCGGCATCCTGCCGCGCACACAATCCAACCATGACGGAGGAACCCATGCCCATCGAAACCACACAGACGACCCAGACCAAAAAGCCGTCGCAGCTGCGGCGGTTCCTGCCCTACCTGATGCGCTACAAACGCATCCTGTTCTTCGATCTGTTCTGCGCGGCGCTGACCACCCTGTGCGACATCATCCTGCCCCAGATCATGAGCTACCTGACCAACGCCGCCACCGACCCGGCTGTGGTGCTGACGGCGGGCATCGTGCTCAAACTGGCGGCGGTGTACCTGGTGCTGCGGCTGATCGACGGCGCGGCCAACTACTATATGTCGGCAAACGGCCATATCATGGGCGTCTACATCGAGACCGACATGCGCCGGGACGCCTTTGCCCACCTGCAGCGGCTGAGCGACACATACTATTCCAACACCAAGGTGGGCCAGATCATGGGCCGCATCACCAACGACCTGTTTGATGTGACCGAGTTTGCCCACCACTGCCCGGAGGAATTTTTCATCGCAGCCATCAAGATCACCGCATCCTTTGTGATTCTGTGCACCGCCAGCGTGCCGCTGACGCTGATCGTATTTGCCTGCGTGCCGCTGATGGCGGTCGTTTCCATCCGGCTCAACCACAGCCTGCGGGAGGCTTTCCGCCGCCAGCGCCACCAGATCGGCGAGCTGAACGCCGCCATTGAGGACAGCCTGCTGGGCGAGCGGGTCATCAAGGCCTTTGCCGCCGAGGAGCGGGAGAAAGCCAAGTTCGAGGAAGGCAACCGGGCCTTCCAGGACATCAAAAAGACCACCTACCATTTTATGGCGGCTTTCAACACCTCCACCCGCCTGTTTGACGGCCTGATGTACCTGGTGGTCATTGTGGCCGGCGGCCTGTTCCTGGTGTATGACCGCATCAACGCCGGCGACCTGGTCGCCTACATCCTGTATGTTTCCACGCTGATCGCCACCATCCGCCGCATCGTCGAGTTTGCCGAGCAGTTCCAGCGGGGCATGACCGGCATCGAGCGGTTTTACGAGATCATGGACACGCCGGTGGACATCACCGACGCGCCCGATGCCAAACCGCTGGTGGTGACCGAGGGCGGCATCCAGTTCCAGGACGTCAGCTTTGAGTACCCGGACGATCACAATAAAGTTTTGCATCACGTTGACCTGACCATCCGCCCCGGCGAGAGCCTGGCCCTGGTGGGCCCCTCCGGCGGCGGCAAGACGACGCTGTGCAACCTGATCCCCCGCTTTTACGACGTGACCAGCGGCCGCATCCTGATCGACGGGCAGAACATCCGCCATGTCACGCTGGAAAGCCTGCGGGGCGCCATCGGCGTGGTGCAGCAGGACGTCTATCTGTTCAGCGGCACGGTGGCCGAGAACATCGCCTACGGCAAGCCCGGCGCCACCCGCGCCGAGATCGAGCAGGCCGCCCGCCTGGCCGGCGCCGACGCCTTTGTGCGGGCGCTGAAGGACGGCTACGACACCTACGTGGGCGAGCGGGGCGTCAAGCTGTCCGGCGGGCAGAAACAGCGCATTTCCATCGCGCGGCTGTTTTTGAAGGACCCCAGGATCCTGTTGCTGGACGAGGCCACCAGCGCCCTGGACAACGAGAGCGAGGTGCTGGTGGGCCAGAGCCTGGACGCGCTGGCCAAGGGCCGCACCACGCTGACCATCGCCCACCGGCTGACCACCATCAAAAACGCCGACCGCATTTTGGTGCTGGGCAAAAACGGCATCGAGGAGGAAGGCACCCACGACCAGCTGCTGGCCAAAAAAGGCATCTACTACCGCCTGTGGAACGGCCTGGTCAGCGGCCAGACGCTTTGATCCCCCTCCCCTTTCCCACCAAACGCAAAAACGCCCCGCATCGGGCCGGGCTGCCAGCGGCAGCCGCCCGATGCGGGGCGTTTTATCAGTCTGTATCAGCCGCTCCGGCGGCGGGTCACGCCTTGACGGCGGCGGCCACCGCGTCAGCCAGCGCGGTCAGGTCCGCGTACTGCGAAGGCGCCAGCGTGCCGCGCAGCGTCAGCTTGGCGTCCAGCAGAGTGCAGTTTTTCAGCTCGCCCACGCGCTCGGCCATCAGCTTGGCGGACATGGGCGCCCAACTGCCGTTCTCGATCAGGGCAAAGGTGCGGTTCTGCAGCGACAGCGCCTTCAGGTCCTCCAGCAGATGGGCCATGGGCAGATAGATGCCGCCGTTGTAGGTGGGCGCCGCCAGCACGATGGTGGAAGCGCGGAAGCACTCGGCCACCGCCTCGCTGACGTCCGTCACCGACAGGTCGCGCACGGCAATGCCCTGCACGCCCCGTTCCGCCAGGCATCCGGCCAGCGCGTTGGCCGCGTTGGCCGTGTTGCCGTACATGCTGCCGTACAGGATGACAACGTCGTTGTCCTCCGGCTGCCAGCGGCTCCACAGGTCGTACTTGCCCAGGAACCAGGCCAGGTCCTTGCGCCAGATGGGGCCATGCAGCGGGGCGATCACGGCAATGGGCAGCCCGGCGGCCTTTTTCAGAACAGCCTGCACCTGGACGCCGTATTTGCCCACAATGTTGGCGTAATAGCGGCGGGCGTCGTCCAGCCAGTCGCGGGCAAAGTCCACCTCGTCGGCAAAAATGTTGCTGTCCAGCGCGCCAAAGGTACCGAATGCGTCGGCCGAGAACAGCACATTGGTGGTCTTGTCGTAGGTGAACATGACCTCCGGCCAGTGGACCATGGGCGCCATGACAAAGGTCAGATCGTGGACGCCCAGGCTGAGCACGTCGCCCTCCTTGACCAGCATCGCTTCGTCCACCTTGCCGGCGTTGGCCGGGAAGTAGGCCTTGAGCATGGGCACCGTCTTGGCGTTGCAGACGATCTGCGCCTCCGGCCAGCGCAGCAGCACTTCGGCGATGGTTGCCGCATGGTCAGGCTCCATGTGGTCGACGATCAGATAATCCAGCCTGCGGCCGCCCAGCGCGTGGGTCACATTCTCGATGAACTGCCCGGCCACGCTGGCGTCGGCGGTGTCCAGCAGGGCGGTCTTTTCGTCCAGGATGACGTAAGAGTTGTAGGACACGCCCCGCGGGATGGGGAACAGGTTCTCAAACTTGGCCAGACGGCGGTCGCTGGCCCCGACATACCAGGTGTCGGCGGCGATCAGATGGGTGCAATGCATGTACGGTAACCTCCCTGTGTGGCGGGCCGCGCTTCCGCGCCCGCTGTGCGTAAACGGCAGGCGTTTTTGCCTGCCGCAGATTTCCATCCGACAGTATACCGCAGCGGGCGGCATCTGTGCCGTTGCCTGCGCAACAAATCGGAGAAAAAGACGGATCGTTCCTTTTCCAGCAGGACCAGTATACCACACACCGTGCACGGCCGCAAAGACATTTGCCGCATTTCGCAAAATTTTATCCCCCGGCCGCGCCAAAAAACGCCCCGCAGGGCAGCGGACAGCTGCATTGCGGGGCGTCGCGTTTGGTATCCGGTGTTTTCATCCTGCCGGCCGCCGCCCTGCGGCGTAACGCGCCCGGCAGGCACAGGTTCATTCCCGTTCCAGGGCGGCCTGGGGCTGCTCCACCGCAGGCAGGCGGGCGGGGCGCTGCTCCAGCGCGGCGGCGACCGCGGCGGCCGCCCGGTCCACAACGACCGCCAGCACGATGCCGCAGGCCACGTCAATGACGCTGTGCTGTTTGAGCAGCATGGTGGAAAGGATAATGGATATATCCATTATCCGTGCGCCCAGGCGCACGGCGCGGCCCTTGCGCCCGGTCAGCAGGCTGCTGCGCTGGTAGGCAAGATCCAGCGTAATCGAGTTGAACACGTGGATGGACGGGCAGACGTTGGTGGAAGTGTCGGCGCTCCAAAGGCCGCGCACCAGCTGGCTGAAAATATCGTTGCCCTCGATGAAGGCGGGGCGCAGGTTGACGCCGTTGGGGATGACCGCGCAGATCATCAGCGCAATGGTCATGCCGGCAAACAGCGGCAGGCACAGCCGCCAGAATTCCCGCTTGGGCGCGCGGTACAGCTGCCAGAACAGCGTGCCCACGATCCACCCGAACCAGAGGTAATACGGGATGATCGCGTACTTGACAAAGGGGATCATGTCGTCCAGCCGGCAGTGCAGGATCACTGTGGGCACGATGCTGTTTTCCAGAAGGGTGAAAAAGGATAAGTAAAACACCAGATACAGCGCCATGAACTGGATGGGATGGCGCTTACACCAGGTAACCATAAGACAAACTCCTTTGTTGTGGCCGGCCGGGGGCTTCCCGGTTCGGCATCCCCATTATACTGCATGCCCCCGTAGATTTCCAGAGCAAAAAGCACGAGATATTTTGCACGACAAGGTGCGAATCTGTCATCCTATGCAAAAATCCGCCGGCTGCAGCCCGGCGTTCGCCGGTCCTCTCAGGGTTTCTGTCTATTCAAACGATGCAGCCGCGCGGGATTTTGCAGCCGCCGCAATTTTTTTGCAGTTTCTTTTTCCGCGCCCCGCCGCCCGGGCTTTTTACCCGGCCCGCCCCGTTTTGCGCCGGCACGGTTGCATGCGCGGGGCCGCTTTGTTATAATGGGCTTCCAGGGCGCAGGCAAGCCGCCGCCCTGCCGATCCTGTACCCGGGAGGTCCCGCATGCAATATCTGATCTCGTTTTTGGAAGGCGTCATCACCTTCATTTCTCCCTGCCTGCTGCCCATGCTGCCCATCTATCTCTCCTACTTTGCCGGCGGCGGGCAGCGCACCACCCGCCGCACGCTGACCTGCGCGGCTGGGTTCGTGCTGGGGTTCACCGTGCTGTTCGTCGCCATGGGCGCGCTGGCCGGCACCGTGGGCAGTTTCCTGCGGCAATACCAGGCCGCCGTCAATCTCGTCTGCGGCCTGGTGGTGATCGTATTCGGCCTGGATTTTCTGGGCGTGCTCCGGATCAATCTGTTCCGGGGCGGGCGCAGAGCGGTGGATACCAGCAATCTGAACTTTTTTTCCTCCTTCCTGTTCGGCGTGGTGTTCTCGGTGGGCTGGACGCCCTGCGTGGGGGCGTTCCTCGGCTCGGCGCTGATGCTTGCCTCCCAGCAGGGCCACGTGCTGGAAGGCATGCTGATGCTGCTGGCCTATTCGCTGGGGCTTGGGGTGCCGTTTTTGTTCAGCGCTGTGCTGATCGACCGCCTGAAATCCACCTTCGACTGGATCAAACGCCATTACGGCATCATCAACCGGGTCTGCGGCATCCTGCTGGTGGTCATCGGCGTGCTGATGGCCACCGGGCTTCTGGGCCGGTTTCTGACTTTGCTGAGCTGAAAGGAGCTTCCCCATGAAACAGAAATGGACGACCTGGGTGCTGCTTGCCGTTTTTGTGCTGCTGATCGGCGGCGCGTACCTTTTGTATCAGGTGCTGGGCGCCGGCGCGCAGCCCGGTCTGGCGGTGGAGGGCGGCGCGGCGACCGCCGCCCCGGCCGCATCCCCTTCCGCCGCGCCGGAAACCAGCGCCGCCCCTTCGCCCGACGCCTCCACCGACGAATCCGCCGGTCAGGATGAGGAACAGCGCACCGCCGCGCCGGATTTTACCGTGTACGACGCGGCGGGCAACGCCGTGCATCTGAGCGATTTTGTCGGGAAGCCGGTCATCCTCAATTTCTGGGCCAGCTGGTGCAACCCCTGCAAGAGCGAGATGCCGGACTTTGAGGACGCCTACGGCGAATACGGCCAGGACATCCACTTTGTCATGGTCAATTCCACCGACGGCTCCCGCGAGACCGTCGACACCGCCTCCAGCTTTATCGAGGACAGCGGCTATACCTTCCCCGTCTATTTTGACACCGACTACGACGCCTCTGTCACCTACGGCGTGACCGGGCTGCCCACCACCTTCTTTATTGATTCGGAGGGGTATCTGGTCGCCTACGCCATCTCGGCGCTGGACGCCGAAACGCTGCAGACCGGCATCGACATGCTGCTGCCTGCAGACGGCTGACCTTTCCCCTCTTCCATGCAAAAAGATCCCGGCCCTTCCGCCCGATATGGCGGCAAAGGGCCGGGAGTTTTTCTTTTTTATTTTCTTCTTTTCCGGAGCTGTCAGTCGGCCAGAAGGATCCTGTCCCCTGTCCGCATCGGGCGCAGACGGCCGCCCAGCAGCGGCTCCAGCGCCGCATAGCCTGCATGGCCGGTACAGTGCCCGGTATAGATCTCCCGGACGTCATACCGCAGCACGCAGTCCGCCAGCTGGCGCACCTCCCCGGGGGTGAACAGGCAGGTTTCCCGGCCGTCCCGGCTGCCGCGCATGTGTAGCCCGCCCGCAAACGCGCGGATCGGCCGCCCCGGGAAGCGGTTGGACACTTCCCGCAGGATCACCGGCAGACCGGCGTGGGAACAGCTGTTCAGCACGACCAGCCCCTCTGCGGTGTCAAAGACGACGGTCAGCTCGTGCCGGAAATCGTCCGGTTCCGCGCTCTCGCCGCCGCCCCGGTACAGCTTCCGGGCGGCCCCTGCGGCCGACAGGCCCGGCGTCGTGTGCGGCAGCAGCGTCACCCCCGCAGCCGGCTCCAGCGGCCCGTCCAGCCAGACGAACCGTCCGGCAAAGGCGGGCAGGACCCATTCCGGTATGCCGATGCTGTGCCGGGCCGCGCCGTCCCCGGAGCAGTATTCCTCCGCCGCTGCGCGCATCGCATAGACGGGTGCCCGGCCGTTGCGGGCAAAAAATTCGGCAAAGCCGCCCCCGTGGTCGTAATGTCCGTGGGACAGCACGGCGTATTCCACCCGGGGCAGCGCGATCCCCAGCGCCTGGGCGTTCTGCGCAAACGCGCCGCTGCTGCCCGCATCCAGCAGCCATATCCGGCCGCGGTATTCCACGGCCAGGCTCAGCCCATGCTCGCAGGCCAGCGCCGGGTCCCGCGTTTCGTTCTCGATCAGCACCGTGATACGCATAGCGTTCCCCCCGTTTTCCGCCCTGCCCGGCTCACCACTGGAAATCCCAGTTCAGCAGGTTGCCGGTCAGCCGGCAGGCCACCGGGTCTTTCCGGTCCGCATCGGTGCGCATGGAGCTGAACAGGATCGCTCCCCGGCCTGCTTGCAGCACAAACAGCGGGGTGCCGCCCAGGCGGCCGTAATCGGTCGGCTTTGCGATATAGTTGTGCCATTGCAGCGTCTCCGCCAGCGCGCACATCGAACGGTCCATGCGGTCGATGCTGTACCGGCCGTAAGCGGCGAACGGCACCGACCGGCCGTTGTCGAACCAGGCCAGGTCCTGTTCGCCGATCCCGTCAAAGAGGGAGCTTTCCGGGACGTTCATGGTCACGATCTCGGTCGCATCCTCGGTATAACGGATCTCTCTGCCGCCGGTCAGCTCCCGGGGCAGGTTCCTCTGGTTCAGCATGACGACCCGGCCGCCGGCCTGTGCAAAGCGGAAAATCTCGGCCGCCGTCTGCCGGTCCGGCGTCCCGGCCACGACAAGGCGCGCCTGCGTCCCCTCCAGCTGCGCGGCGCCGGCGCAGGGGGACGCCTCCACCTGATGCAGGCGCAGGATCCGTTCCGCCTCCCGGTCGCCTGCAAGGTAACGGGCGGCCTCCGTCCGGGCGGGGGGATTCGCCCACGCCTCCTCCGCCAGGACGACCTCATACTCGTTGCGAGAAATCACCTGCCCCTGCTCCCAGACCTTCAGCACCAGCTGCGCCCGCAGGCAAGGCCGGGGCAGCCGCTGCGGCAGCTGCAGCGCAAGCGGCAGGCTGGCCGTTTCAAAGTACGGGATGTCCGCAAAGGCAAGCTCGGCCCCCGCTAGCAGCTGTCCGTCCGCCATCAGGGCGGCTTCCACGCAGGGCGCATGCAGCGCCCTGCCGCCCCGGTCGTCGTTGATGACGGTCACGCTGGTGCGCAGCGGCCTGCCCGCGTAAAAGTGGCGTCCAAACAGCTCCGCGCTGGCCAGCACCGGCTGATAGGCCGTTTTCAGCCGCCGGGCGGACAGCATGGGCTGGATGCGCCCGCTGTCGTGGTGATGGTAGAACCAGGTCTCGAAGGAAAACAGCAGGATCCCGCAGACCCGCTCGTGTTCCACACGGCGGTACATTTCCACCAGCCCCTGCACCTGGAACGCATGGCTGCGCTGGAAATAGCAGGGGTCGTTGTGCTCGTAGGCGCGTTTGCCGGTGGTGGTCTGGGGGGTCTGGTGCTCAAACAGGTAGGAGCGGACCGCATGGCCGTCCTCGGCCCGGCAGTAGCCCACCGAACATTCCTGCAGCAGGCAGGGTCTGCCCGGCAGGGTCATGTCCCGGCCGAATTCCCCGTTCATAAAGTGGAAGAAATCCACAAAATACCAGCCATAGTAAAAGTGCGGGTCGTCCGCGTCGCCGTCGTCATAGCCGTTGGGCTGGATGATGCGCTCGTACCGGCCGTTGGCAAAGGAGAACCCCCTGTCCCGGCCGTGCTGCGTCGTCGGCCCGCGGTAATAGCCGGAGTCACAGATCAGCGGCAGATCCGGGAACTCCTCCCGTGCGATCTTCAGTCCGCCCTGCACCAGATATCCCTTTTCTCGCACCACGTCGTCGGGGTCGTGGGTCAGGTAAAAATTCATCTCGTTGTTCAGGGTGACCAAAAACAGCGACGGCCGGTTGCGGTGCCGCCGGTACAGGCTGCGCAGCTCGCTTTTCCAGATCTCCAGCGACCGTTCGCTGGGGATATGGTCGATCATCAGCCACGGCCAGGTCCCCTCAAACGAGATCATCACGCCCGCGGCGTCCGCCGCATCCAGCCACACGTCGGTCCAGGGCGCGCCGTGGGTCCTGGTCGCAATAACGTTGTGCTCCAGAGCAAGCTGCATATATTTCCGGGCAAGCGGCCCGTCGTTGGGGCGCACATGGGCGGGCATGTGGTTCCCGCCCGTGACCCACAGCGGGCGGCCGTTGTAAAGCAGCGTGCTTCCCGCAAATTTCACGGTGCGAAACCCCACCGTCTCGCAGAAGGTGTCGATCACATCCCCCCTGCGGTGCAGGCGCAGGGTAAGCCGGTACAGGTTCGGCGTCCCCGGCCCCCACAGCCGCGGCGAAACATGGGGCGTCCGGAACGTGAAGCTGCGCTTTTCGCCGCCGTCCAGCGCCACCGTTTCCACGTCGCCGCCGCACAGGAATTCGCCGGTGACGGTGTGCACCAGCGAGTAGGACAGCGTCGCCTGCCGCTGCGCTTCGCCGCCGTTGGCAAGGGTGACCTCGATGACGGCCTGCTCCAGGTCGGGCCGGAACCAGACCTCCTCCACGTGCAGTTTTTCGCTGATGATCAGCCTGACGCTGCGCCAGATCCCGCCCGGATGGTTGCTGTAAAATCCGTGGGGCAGGTCGTCGGTGCAGAATTCCCGGTGTTCGCAGCCCGAGACCGGCGGCGCGGCGGAAGCGTCCTCCCGCGCCTTCACGTAGAAATCGTCGATGGAGCCGGAAGCCTGTTCTTCCCGGGCGTCGGGCAGAACGCGGCTGACCTCCACCGCGATCACATTCCTGCCCGCCCGGACCTGGCCGCTGATGTCCACCTGCATCGGCGTGAACATGCCGATATTTTCCTTTACCTTTACGCCGTTGCAGTAGATGGTGCTGACAAGGGCGACCGCCTCAAAGTCCAGCTTCACGCACCTGTTCTCGATCCCTTCCGGCAGGTCGATATAGTGGCGGTACCAGGCGGACTGCGTTTTCTGGTAATCGAAGGTATAGTTCATGCAGCGGGCGAACTCTTCCAGATAATAATTGTCGCTCTGCCCTTTGTTCATCCGGTCCTTGCCCATGGTCTCCCCTTCCAGCCACGCCTGCAGGGGGACCCAGGATTCCGGCACATGGATCGTGTGGGCCCGGCTGTCGTCATACAAACGCGCCGCCGGGTCGGCAGCCGCCTCGTAATCGGGGATGAACAGCCAGTCGCCTTCCAGCGAAAGCTCCAGCCGGTCCTGCGGCAGCATGGGCACCGCATAGGGCCGGTACAGCGCGCGCGCCCGCTGCCGCGCCTCCTCCTTCCGCTCGTTGGGGAGCGTCACCGCATCCAGGAAGCCCGGCAGCGCCTCCACCCCGTCCAGCGCGTCGGCCGGCGCCTCCTGCACCGAGACGTCCCGGTATTCCGTTTCAACATAGCTGCCGCCCAGCGCGATGCATCCCGTATGGAAGGGGGCGTCCTCGTCCTCGCAGACAAGATACGGTTTTTCCTGCTGGTTCAGGTAGACGGCGATCCTGCTGCCCACGCAGACGACCCGGACCTGATACCACTCCCCGGGCATGGCGGACCATTCCAGCGGGCGCAGGGCCAGCATCCTGTCGTATCCCACCGCGCCCAGCCGCGCCAGGTACAGATGCTTGTGGCTGCCGCCGCGCAGTCCGACCATGTAGCGGTATTCCCGATTATACTGCCGGAAACTGGCCCAGACGTCCACCTGCGCCGCCTGTTCCGGCGCGCGGGCAGAAAAGCGGAAGTCCAGATTTTCCAGCTGCACCCGCTCGTCCGCCGCCCAGCAGTCCTTTGTGGTCAAAACGCCGTTTTCAAACCGGCAGTTTTCCCGGTTTCCAAAAACGGTCCATTCGCCGTTCCACAGCTCCCGCTTGTTTGCAGGACGATTTCCTTTTTCCATGGCAATTCCTCCCGGAAGATCCCCGTATTGCCGTCGCGTCTTTTATACAGTTCTGCAAAAAAACGCGCCACGCGATGTGGAGCATTTCGCATTTCGGGTATGATTATAGGACACCCTCCCGGGGAAATCAACCGCATTTCCGCCCTGGCGCAAAAAAGATTTTTGCGGCGCTTTCCCGGCGGAAAAGCGGCGTCGCGGACCGCTGGGATACGGCCGCATCCGGGCAAAAAGAAACTGCCGGAGGCAGACGCCTCCGGCAGAAGTTCCTGTTTTGTTGTCCCCCACGGCGCCGGCTCAGCTGCCGAAGATATAGTTGGGGTTTTCTCCAATATAGATGCTGCGGCGGTTCCAGGCGGTATGGGTGGCAAGATAATCGCTCCACGCCTGGTACCCGGCGGGGTTCAGATGGACGCCGTCCAGGCCCACGTCGTATTCGTCGATCAGGCTGCCGTCCGTCTTGGTCAGCGCCTCGCGTATATTGACAAAGTAGCAGCCCTTGCGCAGCGCCAGATTGGCCAGCTGGTCGTTGACCGCGGCGATGCGGGCGTTATCCAGACCGGGGCGGGTCTGCACCACGTCCTCCTGCACGCCGGGGATCGCCTGGATATAAATGATCACGCCGGGGTTGAGGTTTTCGCGCAGGACGTCGATCATGCGCTCATAATACGCCAGCAGACGATCCTCGTTGTTGGGGCTGACCATCGTGTTGGTGCCGAACAGCAGGTAAACGTAATCCGGCTGGCTGGCGACGATGGTCTCGATCGGCGTTTCGGTCGCCTTGGTGACCAGGTTTTCGACTGTGGTGTTGTTGACGATCACATCCGGCCCCGCGCCCATATAGGCGGCGTAATGGGCGTTAAGATATCCGGTGTTGTAAATGCCCAGGCCGGAGGTCAGGCTGTCGCCCACAAAAGTGACGGTGTTGAAATAATCGTCGGTCACCGTGCCCAGCATGGGCAGCGCCACCATGCGGTGGTCGGTGTTCTGGTAATCCTGATTCAGCGTGGCCGCCACCCGGGCCGAGGTATCCCAGGCCGCCGTATCCACCTGCTGCAGCAGCCGCCTGGGGGCGTAAGGCTCCTCCTCGGCCGACTCCGCCGTGGCGGTTTCCGGGGTCTCGGGCCGGGGCGTGGCCGGGGCAGGCGTGGGCGAGGGGGCAGCCGTCGCAGCGGTGAACGCTGCGGCAGCCTCCTCCGCCGTGGCCTGTACCGCGGCGGACGCCGGCAGCGGATCGTTGTTGCGCAGCCACATCACGGCGCCGGCCGCCAGCAGAAGCAGGGCAAGCAGCGCCATCAGCACGGCCGCCCTGCGGCGGCCGTTGCGCGCGTTGACCTTCCTGCGGTACACATGATAGTTGGAAGAATTGGGATTTGACATTCGTGACTCCATTATAATGATGCGGGCAGTGCGGGGACCGTCGTCCCCGCCGCTGTCCCGGTAAAACAAAGCGGCAGCGCTGCGGCGTGGCCCTATCCGGTGCCCGTGCCGTGCCTCCGTGCCGCCTGCCGTACCCGTATTATACCCCCAAGGTGCTGCGACCGCAAGGGCAGCCGCGGATTTTCCGCCACATTTTACATGTTCTGCCCCGGGCGGACAAAGACCGCCTTTCCGCCGGGGCGGCGCCGGGCGGCCGCCGCCCGGCGAATTGTAAATATTTTGTGTATCCCCTTGCATTTTCCATACGCCGTGCTACAATATTAGCAGTCGATAGCAAAGAGTGCCAATTTGTGAAGTCCAGAGGATTTCCTTCTCCGGCCATCCCGCAAATTCGCCGCCGCTTTCGGCTGCGGCCGCTCTCCCGGCCGCGGGCAGCGCCGTTGGCTGGCAATCAGCCATCACAGCTGCCAGGGTATCACATCGTGTCCACACAAAGGAGGTCTGCGATATGAACATGAACCAGTTTACCCAGAAAACCATCGAGGCCCTGCAGAACGCGCAGCGCCTTGCCGTGGAATATTCCAACCAGGCCGTCGAGCAGGAGCATCTGCTGGCGGCTCTTGCCCAGCAGCAGGACGGCCTGATCCCCCAGCTTCTGCAGGCCATGGGCGTTGATGCCAACGCCTTTGCCAGTGCCGCCACTGAGAAAGTCGCCGCCCTGCCGCGGGTGACCGGCTCCGGCCGGGACCCGGAAAAGGTCTATATCTCCGGCGATCTGGACCGGGCGCTGAACGCCGCCGAGGCCCAGGCCAGGCAGATGAAGGACGAGTATATCAGCGTGGAGCATGTGTTCCTGGGCATTTTGCAGCGCCCCGGCAAGGCCGCCGGCGAGCTGTTCCGTCAGTTCGGCATCACCCGGGAAAAGTTTATGCAGCAGCTGAGCGCGGTGCGCGGCAACCAGCGGGTGACCAGCGACAACCCGGAGGAGACCTACAACGCGCTGAAAAAGTACGGCACCGACCTGGTGGAGGCCGCCCGACAGAACAAGCTGGACCCGGTCATCGGCCGCGACGTGGAGATCCGCAACGTCATCCGCATCCTGAGCCGCAAGCGCAAGAACAACCCTGTGCTGATCGGCGAGGCCGGCGTGGGCAAGACCGCCATCGCCGAGGGGCTTGCCCAGCGGATCGTGCGCGGCGACGTGCCGGAAAACCTGAAAAACCGCACCATCTTCAGCCTGGACATGGGCGCGCTGGTGGCCGGCGCAAAGTACCGCGGCGAGTTTGAGGAGCGCCTGAAGAGCGTGCTGAACGAGGTGAAAAAGAGCGAGGGACAGATCATCCTGTTCATCGACGAGCTGCACACCATCGTGGGCGCCGGCAAGACCGACGGCGCCATGGACGCGGGCAACCTGTTAAAGCCCATGCTGGCCCGCGGCGAGCTGCACTGCATCGGCGCCACCACACTGGACGAGTACCGCGAGTATATCGAGAAGGACCCCGCTTTGGAGCGCCGCTTCCAGCCTGTAATGGTGGAGCAGCCCACGGTGGAGGACACCATCTCGATCTTGCGCGGCCTGAAAGAGCGGTACGAAGTGTTCCACGGCGTCAAGATCAACGACAGCGCGCTGATCGCCGCCGCCACCCTCAGCGACCGGTATATCACCGACCGCTTCCTGCCCGACAAGGCCATCGACCTGGTGGATGAAGCCTGCGCCATGATCAAGACCGAAATGGAGAGCATGCCCAGCGAAATGGACGACATGGCCCACAAGATCACCCAGCTGCAGATCGAGCAGGTCAGCCTGAAAAAGGAGACCGACGCCCTCAGCCAGAGCCGCCTGAAGGACATCGAAAAGGAACTGGCCGAGCTGCAGGATAAGTTCCGCCAGATGAAGGCCCAGTGGGAGAACGAAAAGAACGCCATCAGCAAGGTGCAGTCTCTGCGCGAGCAGATCGAGCAGACCAATGCCGCCATCGAAAAGGCCCAGCGCGAATATGACCTGAACAAGGCCGCCGAGCTGAAATACGGCCGCCTGCCCGAGCTGCAGAAGCAGCTGGCCGCCGAGGAAAAGCTGGCTGCCGAAAAGAAGGAGGCCAGCCTGCTGCGGGACCGCGTCACCGACGAGGAGATCGCCCGCATCGTGGCCCGCTGGACCGGCATCCCGGTGGAAAAGCTGGTGGAAGGCGAGCGGGAGAAGCTGCTGCATCTGGCCGACGTGCTGCATAAGCGGGTCATCGGCCAGGACGAGGCCGTCACCAAGGTGAGCGAGGCCATCCTGCGCAGCCGCGCCGGCATCGCCAACCCCAACCGGCCCATCGGCAGCTTCC
>DWVD01000007.1 GCA_019120395.1 Candidatus Gemmiger faecigallinarum | reverse complement strand
CAGACGAGCGACAGCCTGCCGCTGACGGCGCTGATCGTGGTGCTGGCGGTGGCGGCTGCGGCGATCGTGGTGCTGGTGGTCCTGCGCAAGCGCGGCCGCAAGCAGGACGGGCCGCAGGAGTAAGCCTGCCGGCGATAACTGCAGAGACACAAAGAAAGAACCCTCGGCGGGAGCTCCGGCTGGGGGTTCTTTGCGTGCCGGAAAGCGGGCTGTGCAGGCCGCAGCCCTGCGGCGGGGCCTGCGCGGGCGCGCATCGTGCAATTTGACGAAAAAGGCCGTGAAAACGCTGGGAATTGTTGGCAGGCGGCGCCCCCGGCCTTGTATAAATATGCTTGAAAAGCGCGAAATTTCATGCTATATTATTTACGAATCTGTGCTGTTTTAGCAAGTATGCCTGCCGGGCGGCGCAGGAAAAAGATGCAAAGCTGCTGCTGCGGCCGCCCTGTTACGGGCCGGGCGTGGTGCCTGGCCGGGCAAGGATGCCGCCGGGGGGCGGCAGGACGGTGAGAGGAAGATCAATGGAAACGGTAAAACAGATATTGCGCACCCTGCGATGGAATCTGCTGGGGCTTTTTTTGCTTTTGGGCCTTTTGTGCGCCATGCCGGTGCAGGCGCACGCCGTCCAGGACAGTTACTATTATCCCGGTTATGACGTGTCGACCTACGGGGAGATCGACCTGATGCGGTATATCAAGTCGATCACGCTGACCGTGAACGGGCAGGAATACACGCCCCAGGAGCTGCAGACCCTGCGGCAGAACGGCACGCCGCTGGAGATGCGGGTGGGGGATGCGGCCTCCATCAACTTCCGTTTTGCGCTGTGCGGCCGCGCCTATGCGGCGGACGACCCGACCCGGCTGGACGACGCGGCCTCGGTCCATGTGATCTACACCAACGGCACCAAATACCTGAACGGCGATACGGTGGCGCCCGGCAGCACCGGCATCCTGGACGATTCCTCGCTGATGGTTGAGAACACCTCGGGCGACAGCAGCTATCTGCGGCTGGATATCGGCTGGCTGCTGGATTTCTGCCCGGACAGTTTCAGCATCAATTATTCAGAGGGCGGCGTCTCCTTTGTGCAGAAGGGGGATTATCTGTACCTGTATTTCCCGGGAGGGATCGGGCAGGACACCTACGCCGACCCCGGTTATTTCTCCCTTGGCGTGACGCTGGGCGAGGTCATTGACGAGATCCGCATCCCCGGCACTGACGGCTACTATGTGCCGGGCACCGACGACTGGGTGTTCCCCATCCACGTGGTCGAAGCGACGGCGGACATGTCGGGCGCGATCAGCACCTACGGCGATATTCTTGTCAAAAAGATTTGGCAGACCGGCGGGCAGCCGCATCCCGACGCGACGATCATCCTGCATTACACCGAAAACGGGCAGGAAAAGACCGCCCGCCGCGTGCTTTCGGGGGATGAGGCGACCGCCACCTTTACGATCCGCAACGGGATGGAAAACTGCTGGCTGGAGGAGGACATGACCGGCATGGAGGAGTATACCTCCACGCTTGTGACCAGCGAGGACGGCAAGACCTTCACCTTCACCAACAGTTCGACCAAAACCATTTCGGTCAGCAAACGCAGCCTGACCGGGACCGACGAGCTGCCCGGCGCAAAGATGGAGCTGTATGTGCTGTCCACCGACGGCAGCCAGACCCTGATCGACCAGTGGACTTCGGGCGAGACGCCGCACGAGGTCACCCTGAATCCCGGGCGGTTCCTGCTGCACGAGGACTTTGCGCCTGCGGGCTATGCGGTCAGCCTGGACATCCCCTTTACCCTGCGCGAGGATCTGACCGTCCAGCTGGACGGCGACACCGGCGCGCTGGAAGGGGACACCCTTGTTGTGACCGATACGCCGCTGGAAGTCCGCTTTGCCAAGGTGGACGAGAACGGCGATCCGCTGCCGGGCGCGGTGCTGACCCTGACCGACCAGACCACCGGCCAGCTGATCGACCGCTGGACCACCGGCAGCGAGCCGCATGTCATCACCGGCTGGACGGGGGACGGCACCGCCCTGATCGCCGGGCATACCTACGTCCTGCACGAGGAGAGCGCGCCGGACGGATACCAGACGGCGGCGGACATCACCTTTGTATTCAACGGCGACGGGACCATCCCGGGCCATGGCTACCACACCATCCAGATGCAGGACCGGCCTAAGACCCCGCCGACCCCGGCGCCAACGCCCACGCCGGCGCCGACGCCTTCCACACCTCCGGGCGGTACGCCGCCGGGGGACACGCCTCCGGGCGAGACCCCGCCGGACCGTGTGCAGACCGGCGACAGTCCCTGGATGTGGGTATGGCTGGCGCTGGGCATCCTGTGCCTGTGCGGCGCGGCCGGTACGGCGCTTTATTATCACCGGCGCGCGAATGTACCGGCATACTTGCGATTGGGGATGCGTGACAGATGAGGAACTACGATCAAAGGGAGCGGATGCTCAAGCCGCCTTCCCGGCTTTGGCTGGCGCTGAGCGTTGTGCTGCTGCTGGCCGGGGTCGGGTTCCTGGGCGCTTTTGGCCATGCGCAGTACCAGTACACAAAAAGCAGCCGCGATTATACCGAGCTGCAGCAGCTGGCCGCGTCGGAACCGGACAGCGGGATCGACTTTGAGGCCCTGCGGGCCATCAACCCGGACACCGCCGCCTGGCTGGAACTGCCGGGACTGGAGCTTTCGCTGCCTGTGGTGCAGGCGGCGGACAACGCCACCTATCTGCACCAGGGCTTTGACGGCAGCGCATCCCCGGCCGGATGCCTCTTTTTCGCCGCGCCGGGCGGGGGAGAGGACGGGCTGTACCGCGTGATCTACGGGCACAACCTGCACACCGGGGAAATGTTCAGCGGGCTGCTGAACTACCGCGACGAAGCGTTTTACCGCGAAAACCCGACGTTTACCCTCTATACGCCGGAGGAGACGCAGACTTACCGGATCTTTTCCTGCCATGCGGCGACCGACATGGAGGATCTTTACCGCACCGACCGCACAAAGGGCGAGGAATACGACGCCTTTTTGCAGCAGCTGCTGGCGGCGTCGGAGTACAGCACCGGCGCCGAGGTCCCTTCCGGGGCGCAGGTGATCACCCTGTCGACCTGCCGGACCTCCTACGGGAGCGGTCTGGAACGCTATGTGGTGCACGCATACCGGGAAAATTAAAAAAGACCGCCCCCGCTTGCGGACAGGCAGAAACGGACGGTCCGAATCAAAATTGAAACAAGCCCCCTGCGGCAGGAAACGACCTGCGGCAGGGGGCTTGCTGCATGCCGGGGGCTTTACTGCGGGTCCGGCTCCCACAGCGCGGAGGAATGGCGGATGACCTTTTGGTATTGCTTGGGCGAAAGCCCGTAGGTCTTTTTGAACCGGCGGATAAAGTAGTTGATGTCGTTGTAGCCGCAGGCGGTGGTGATGGCGGTGATGGGCAGCGTGGAGGCGTTGAGCAGCGTGATGGCCCGGCGCATGCGCACCTGGTGGATGAAATCGGTCAGGGTGACGCCGGTCTCCTTGCGGAACAGGTCGGACAGGTAGGTCTTGGACAGGTTGAACATCCTGGCAAAGTAGGCCAGGCTCAGTTCCTCGGTATAGTGGAAGTCGATGTAGGAGACGATCTGCCGGGTGATGGCGGAGTAGCCTTTCATGGCGTGATTTTTGACCAGCAGGCAGTAGTCCCGGATCATCAGGGACATCAGCGTATCCAGGCTGTCCGGGGCGTTGACCCGGTTGATCTCGGTGGCGAACCGGGTAAACAGGTCGTCGATGTACAGCGGGTGCACCCCCGCCAGCTCCACCGTTTTGCGGCACAGAGAGTTGAGGATGACCGTGCGGTGCCGCCGGTCCTCCAGCGGGTCGTCGGCCCTGGCCCGGATATGGTAACGGTTGAGCCTGCTGTACGCCACCCGCGCTTTCTCGTAGTCGCCGGCGGCGACGGCTTCCAGCAGGGCGTTTTCCGCCGAGTACCGCTCCTCCACGCTGACGCGGGCCAGCTGCGGACTTTCGCGCACCGCGTGCTCGATCTGGCGGCTTGCCGGGAATGAAGCGTCCGCGTTGGGGAAATAATCCAGATGGTACCGCTGCTGGAACAGCCCGGACGCCAGGTAGAGCACCAGGCACTCCAGGCCGTCCATATCCGCGATGACCGGCACGGCGTTGTAATACTCGCACAGCTCGGGCAGCAGCCGGCCGGGCAGCAGGTTGCGGTTGATGACGACCAGCACGGCTTCCCGGTCGTGCCGCGCCGTCTGGATCGGCCCCATCGACACCAGCTCGCCGGCGGCGTCCGCTTCCCGCGCCGGCGCCCGCAGGAAGAAATACTGCAGGTCAAACTCGTCCCGCAGCCGCACCAGCGCGCCTTCCTGCACCCGGCGGTCCAGGAAGGCGTAGACCTCGCCGTAGGAAAAATCCTCGAACAGCATGGCCCGCAGGCGGTTGTCCATCTGCGGCAGCAGCGCCGGGTCGTCCTGCACCAGATGCACCTTGATGTTGGCGACGCCCAGCGACCGGGCCAGCAGATCCAAATATTGTGTTTCCATGGCGGCACCTCCCGCGATCTGCACAAAAATAAGCACATTTTTATGGTGAAAATCCCGAAAGGAATATCGTGCTATTTTCGCGATATATTATCATAGCTTTCAACTTGCTGCAAGATTTATGATAAAAACACCAAAAAATCTGCCGGAAAGGGGGCCGAACGCCGCAGGAACAGCGCGCTTTCCGCCGCAGGGCTGCCGGCGGGCGGGGCCGGCTCCCGCCGCTGTCGGCGACGGATCACACAGGGAGGTCGATCTTTTGTGAGCAGAGAAGCGTCCGAGCCAAAGTCGTTTGGGCTGGCGGACAAGATTGGTTATATGTTTGGCGACTTCGGCAACGATTTCACCTTTTTGCTTTCCTCCACCTACCTGATGAAGTTCTACACCGACGTGATGGGGGTGGACGCCATCTACAACATCACCTGCCTGATCCCGGCGGCCGGGTTCGTGCTGCTGGCTCTGGCGCTGCTGTTCATCTATCCCCTCAACAAAAAACGGGTGGACAGCAACATCGCATATCTGAAAGAAAAGAACGCAAAGAAAGGACAATGATCTATGCTTTATCCCATCCTGACCCCGTCCCGGCTGCTCAGCGATCTGAGCGGCGTGTGGGATTTCAAACTGGACGACGGCAAAGGCTTTGAGGAGGGCTGGTACAAGGCCCCTCTGAAAGACCCCATGACCATGCCGGTGCCCGCCTCCTACAACGACATCAAGGAGGGCGTGGATTTCCGCGACCATGTGGGCTGGGTGTTTTATCAGCGCCGGATCTCGGTGCCGGCCTTTGCCAAAAGCCAGCGCATCTTGCTGCGCTGCGCGGCGGTGACCCACCACGCCAGGGTGTACCTCAACGGCCAGCTGCTGTGCGGGCACAAGGGCGGGTTCCTGCCCTTTGAGGTGGAGATCAACGACGCGCTGCGCGACGGCGAGGACAACCTGCTGACCATCGCCGTCAGCAACTGGATCGACTACTCGACCCTGCCGGTCGGCACCACCAAAAACATCCTCAGCGGCGGCGTGCCCCAGAACGAGGCCGACAGCCGTGGCAACAACCCCAACTTCGACTTTTTCAACTACGCCGGCATCACCCGCCCGGTCAAGATCTACACCACCCCCAAAGACTATATCGACGACATCACCGTGGTGCCGGAGGTCTCCGGCGAGGACGCCTACCTGACCTACAAGGTGGACGCCGTCGGCCAGGGGGACTGCCGCGTGGAGGTGCTGGACCGGGACGGCAACCAAGTGGCCGAGACCAAAGGCGTTTCCGGCGTGCTGACCATCCCCCATGTGCGCCTGTGGCAGCCGCTGAACGCTTACCTGTACGACATCCGCGTCACCTTTGGCAGCGACGTCTACACGCTGCCCTACGGCGTGCGCACCGTGCGGGTGGAGGGGACCAAATTCCTGATCAACGGCAAGCCCTTCTATTTCAAGGGCTACGGCCGCCACGAGGACACCTTCCCCAACGGGCGCGGCATGAACCTGCCCATGAACGTCAAGGACGTTTCGCTGATGAAATGGCAGGGCGCCAACAGCTTCCGCACCAGCCACTACCCGTACAGCGAGGAGATGATGCGCCTGTGCGACGAGGAAGGCTTTGTGGTCATTGACGAGACCACCGCGGTGGGCGTCAACCTGAAATTCGGCGGCGGCGCCAACTTCGAGGGCCAGACGGTGAGCACCTTCGACAAGGAGCACGGCGTCCAGACCCAGGAGCATCACAAAGAGGTCATCCGCGACCTGATCGCCCGCGACAAAAACCACGCCTGCGTGGTGATGTGGAGCATTGCCAACGAGCCGGACTCCAGCTCGGAAGGGTCCTACGACTATTTTGCCCCGCTGTTTGCGCTGGCCCGCCAGCTGGACCCCCAGAACCGCCCCTGCACGCTGGTCAGCGTCCAGTCCGGCGCGGCGCCAAAGGACGACTGCGTTTCCAGTCTGGCCGACGTGGTTTGCCTGAACCGCTATTACGGCTGGTACTTTGGCGGCCCCGACCTGAAAGCGTCGGAGAGGGACCTGCGCGCCGAGCTGGACGCCTGGCGCGAGGTGGGCAAGCCGGTCGTGTTTACCGAGTTCGGCGCCGACACCGTTATGGGCCTGCACGATACCACTTCGGTTTTGTACACCGAGGAATATCAGGTGGAATATTACGAAATGAACACCCACGTCTTTGACGATTACGATTTTGTCATTGGCGAGCAGGTCTGGAACTTTGCCGACTTTGCCACCAGCCAGGGCCTTCTGCGGGTGCAGGGCAACAAAAAGGGCCTGTTCACCCGCGACCGCAAACCCAAGCTGGCCGCCCATTATTTCCGCCGCCGGTGGAACGGCATCCCGGACTTTGACTACAAAAAGTGAGCTTCCGGACCCTGCCGCCGCGTGTTCTCCCTCCGTCTGTCAGACAGCCATAATCGACCTCTCTATCATACTATCATAGCCGCAGGGCGCCCCCGATCGGGGGCGCCCTGCGGCGTTTTTTATTTTTTGCATCCCGGGCAACGGCGCGGTTTTGCGAGCGGTCAAAGGCAAAAAAGACGATATTCTGGACGAAACAGCGGCGTCCGCCGCCGTTTTGCGGCTTTGCGGTGCGGCGCGGTTTCATCGGGGACGCTGTTTTGTTGCGCCGCCCGCGCTAAACCGGGCGGTTTTGCGGCATAATAAGAGGACTGGTCAGCACCCTGCCTAGGAAAGGAGCCTAACTATGCCGCAACCTGCCATACGATCCGCCCTGCGCAACTACGAGACCTGGCTGGTCCACCGGGAATACAGCCCCGCCACCATCCAGAAGTACACCCGCGCCCTGGTCCGCTTTTTCCGCGAGAGCGGCGCCGCGGCGGGGGACGCGCCGCCCGCGCCGCCCCGCGAGACCGTCGCCGCCTGGCGCGACGGCCTGGTGCGGCAGGGCTACACCCCCGCCACCGTCAACGCCATGCTGGCCGCCGTCAACGATTACCAGGACTGCGTCGACAACCCGGCGGGCAAGGCGAAGCCGCTCAAGCGGCAGCGCCGCATCTTCAGCGACCCCGAGCGGGAACTGACGCGGCCGGAATACTTCCGCCTGCTGGCCGCCGCCCGGGACGGCGGCAGCAAGCGGACGCTTTTGCTGCTGCAGACGCTGTGCTCCACCGGCATCCGGGTGTCGGAACTGCAGTTCATCACGGTGGAGGCGGTCCGCCGGCGCAAGGCGGGCATCCAGTGCAAGGGCAAATACCGCGAGATCCTGCTGCCCGCCGAGCTGTGCAACCGCCTGACACGGTGGTGCAGGCGGCAGCGCATCCATTCGGGGCCGGTGTTTTTGTCCCGCAGCGGCGGGCCGATCAGCCGCGTAACGGTCTGGAAACAGTTAAAGGCCCTGTGCGGCAGGGCCGGCGTGGCGTGGAAGAAGGTGTTTCCCCACAACCTGCGGCACCTGTTTGCCAGGACCTTTTATGAGCTGGACAAAAACCTGTCCAAGCTGGCGGACGTGCTGGGACATTCCAGCATCGAGACGACGCGCATCTATATCATGGAATCCGGCGCCGAGCACCGTCGCCTGCTGGAGCAGATGCACCTGCTGTTGTAAAAATAACGAAAGCATGATTCTGTTTCATACATAGCCGGACAAAAAAGAGGCATACTGCAAGATAAAGCGGAATTTTACGTCCATGCCTCCAAATACGAATTTATACTAGCACGGAATACTCAAAAAAGCAAGCAAGAGCGTTCATATTTGTTGAAACTGACAAAAAAGGGCGCGAAAAGTAGTTGGGCAAGACTTTGCATCCCTTGTCCAACCTTGTTTTTTGCACGCATTTTTTGGCCGTGGAACGAAAAAACACGAAAACACGTGAGATCGAAACGACCGCCGCCAATGCGGCAACAGAATCATGCTTCCGTAACTTTTACGCTGCAGCGACAACGCCGAAAGGGGGCTCAGCTGTGGAAAAAAACGATGAGATCCTGACCGGATATTCCATCGACGACTTTCTCAAAGACCAACAGGGCCGCGGCTGGAAACCCGATACCCGCCGCCGCTACCGGAAATATCTGCTGGAACTCAGGGAATATCTGACCAGGCAGGGGCCGCCCAGCGAAACCGCCGTGGCCAAATGGCGGCGGCAGCTGCAAAAGCGCTACGGCCCCAGCGGCGTCAACGCCTGTCTGGCGGCGGCCAACAACTATTTCCGCTGGTGCGGCCGGCCCGATCTGGTGCAGACCCAGCAGCGCCGGCTGGACAGGGACGACCAGGCGCCGCCGGCCCTGACTCGCGTCGAGTATCTGAAGCTGCTGCGCACTGCGCGCACGCAGGGGCGGTACCGCATTTATCTGCTGGTCAAGCTGTTTGCCACCACCGACCTGCCCCTGCAGTGCCTGGACCAGGTCACCGTCGAGCTGGTGCGGCAGGGGCGCGGCAGCCTCAATTACCGCGGCAGCCCGGTGGAATTTGTCTGTCCGGCGGGGCTGCAAAAGGAACTGTTGGAATATATGGAGCTTAACGGCGTCTACCGCGGCCCGGTGTTTGTCACCCGCAGCGGCCAGCCCATCGACCGTTCCAATCTGTTCCGGTGCATGCAGGAGCTTTGCCGCGCCGCCGGCGTGCCGGAGGAAAAGGGCAACCCCCGCTGCCTGCGCAACCTGTACAAGGCGACCCAGCAGGAGATACGCGACCGGCTTTCGGCTTTGCAGCAGCAGATGTACGACCAGCTGCTGGATGTGGAGCAGGAGGCGGTGGGATGGCCTGTTGACCGCGCTGCCGACCGGGGCCGCCCGGCGTAACAAATAGATCTGAACCACCCCCAGAGAGATCGGGCGCTGCCCGGTAAGAGGAGTTGAACGAACCATGAAAAAACGTGTTCTCAGCGCAATTCTGGTGCTGTGCATGGCCTGCGGACTGGTAAGCACCGCGTGGGCTACCGATGAAGTCCAGGCGGCGCCCACGCCGGAACCGA